>CAZJKB010000030.1:0-8189 GCA_964546485.1 uncultured Candidatus Saccharibacteria bacterium
GAAATCAAATAATCTTTCCCATAGTTTTTAATTTCTCCTAATTCTTTTGCTTTTGTCCATCCCCCTACCTCAATCATTTTCTCAACATTTATAACATCTGCTGTTATGAATGTATTCCCTAAATCAGTATGTATAACCCCTGCTGCTTCTTTAATTGTCGCTCCTCTTCCAATAGTCCAAGAGTTTACTTCTTTTTCACTACCCGTATAGAAAGTTAAAAGATTTAGTCTATCAGTTGCCATTTTAATAATATCTGTTAGTAGAGTTGGTTTAGTATCTAACATTGATAAATACTCCTCTTGTTCTTGTTCATTCATATCTGAAAGCTCTCCTATCATTTTCACATCAGCTTGAATAATATATTTATGATCATCTTGTGGAATTACTTTCTTTATATCATCAATCCACTCTTGTCTTTCACCTTCATCCATTCCCTCTCTAATGTTTAGTACATACATCATCTTTTTATCTGTTAGGAGAAATAGCTCATAGATTATTTCTTTTTGTTCTTTATTTAAACCCATTTGAGAAACAGGAACACCCTCCCCTAATTTTTCATATACAAATTCATATACACTTAACTGTTCAACTGCATCTTTATTTATTCCATTTCTTGCAAACTTTTTTACTTCGCCAATCTTTCTTTCAATAGTTTCAATATCTTTTAATATCAACTCTGATTGAACTATTTGTAAATCTTCACTTGGTTTAACCCGATTGTATACATGAACTATACTCTCACTTACAAAAGATCTAATTACATACATAATTACATCTACTTCTCTAATATGACTCAGAAATTGATTTCCTAGTCCTTCACCTTTAGATGCTCCTTTTACAAGTCCTGCAATATCTACAAATTTAATAGCTGATGGAACTCTCTTTTGTGCTTTAAAAAATTCATTCATCATATCAAGTCTTTTATCAGGAACCTCTACTACTCCAATATTTTTATCTATTGTTGTAAATGGGAAATTTTCTGCAGGAACAGATATTTTTGTTAAACTATTAAATAGTGTTGATTTACCTGCATTAGGCAATCCCACTATACCAACAGATAATGAATGAGATCGTACAACTGACATATGTATGATAATATAGAATAAATTATTTTTGATTATACCATAGAGTATGCAAAAGATTATTACAAAACTAAGATATATATTTATACTCTCATTTTTCCTATTAAGTATAACAGTATCACCTATATATGCTGAAAATTATGATGTAGAGATTTCTGATAATATCTCTGTTAAATATGAAAAAGAAAATGATTATGTTTCAGTAACACATGAATATATTTTAAATTTAAATAACTCATCATATTACTATAGTCCAGGACTTGAAATTCCATTTAGTCTCCCTGACTATAGTCTCAAGCCTCTAGCAGATGAAAGAGAGTATAAAAAGAAATCCCTCATTGTAACAGATGGGCAAGGAATTAAACCATCATTTGAAATAAATGAAACAAAGAATGGCTTAGTCGTTAATATTAGACTCAATAGAAAAGTAGATAAGTACAACCCATATAATGTGAAACTCACATACAATACAAGAGAATTAATAAATAAAAGTGGGAATATTTCAAATATATATATCCCAGGATTACCAAAGGATACAAAATTTAGTGAAACAGATTCTCAATACAACTTAAAAATGAAATACACATATTTAGCCAGTGTTTCACTTCCATCTGATATGAGTAACATATCATACTCTCAGCCTAAAAATATTGAAAAAAAAGTTAATGATAAAAATGTAATTATTAACATAAATGCAAAGGATAGGTTAGGTAAGAACAGTTGGTTACAAATTGGAGATTCTCAATACTATCATTTCAAAATAGAACAGATAACTCCCAAGACTGATAATTTAACTCCAAAAGAGATATCCAATATATTCAATTTAGTATCTACAAATGTATATAAACTAGCAATACCAAGAGAATATGATGAAATAAATCAAGAAGTATATATTAAATCAATATCCCCTACCCCTAGAAATATAGAAAGAGATGGAGAGGGCAATTTGATTGCATATTTTGAAGTACCTGCAAATAGTGAATCCCTGATTACTATTGAAGGTTATATCAAACAATCAAATAAAAATAGTAGAGAGATAAAAGATATGGATATTCAAGCATATCTTAATAATGTAGCAACAATCCCAAACTATAGTAACTATATATCAGAAGGAAAGTATTGGGAAATAAGTAATGAAAAAATTATTGAGATATCGAACAATATATCAAATAAAGTAGAGGACAAGACAATACTCAATCTATTAAATGCTAATTATGATTATATTGTTGATAATTTTGATTACAGCTATGAGAAATTAAAAGATAATAAAAGATTAGGAGCATATAAAGCACTAACAGGATCTCCAGCAGTATGTATGGAATACTCTGATGCAATAACAGCACTATTTAGAACACAGAAGATACCAACAAGAATTGCAATAGGATATGGGAATGATCCAACCGGTGCAGAAGGAAAAATATCAAGCAATGAACTTAAGAAATTAGAGATTGGTCACCAATGGAATCAAGTATGGATACCTGATTATGGATGGATGACTGTAGATCCAACATGGGCTGAGGCTGGGAGAGAATATATAGGAAGCGATTTAGATCATATACTTTTATATACTGTATCTACTGATAAAGATAATGTATATGACACTGGATTATTTACAGCAGATAATAAAAATAATATCGATTTATCAAATTACTCATTCTATATTCAAGCTCTAACAGAAGATCAATTTAATAAAATAGATAATATACAACCTATCAATACATTTTTAAATGAAAATGAAAATAAAATTGATGATATTGTATTCTTACTTCAAACTAATATGATTGGAAGATTTATTGTTTATATAATACCTGCAGTATTAACATTCACAATAGTACCAATAATTATAACAACTCTATTTGGATTATTAAAAAAGATATTAAGGAAATAAATATTATTTAAAAGTATATATTTTATTTATATCTATAGATTTCTTTGCATTTTCTATTCTTGCTATTGCAGAAGTATATAGAGTTAATAGTTTATCACCCTTCTTTACACTCTCTCCATCAAGTTTATGAACATATAATCCTGATTCCTTAATACCTGGAGTACCAAGAACTCTACATATCTTCATTAACTCTTTATTATTTACAATAGATACAATACCATCTACTTGAGATATAACATCAAAACTATACTCTCCAATAGTTATATCATTTGATGTAATTCTTTTTTGAGATCCTTGTGCATCAGCTATTTGCCAGAACTTTTCTAATGCTGATAGGTTCTCAAGCTTACTAAGAGCCAAAGCTTCTCCTTCTTTTTCTGTTTGAGAAATACCTGCTAATTTAAGCAACATTCCACACATTTTAAGAGTAAGATTCTCTAATTTAGAATCTCTTTTTTCATCTCTCTCAAGTATTCTTAATACTTCCTTCATTTCAAGATTTGGACCAACACCCCTACCATCAGGACCAAAAGCTTCTCTTGTTAAAATAACAGATTTTATTCCAACCTTATCAAAAAGATTTGTAAATCCATCTCTAATTGTATACATATCTTCTACATTTTGTACTTTTGTTCCTCTACCATATGGAATATCTATAATTATATGTGTTACACCCATAGATATCTTCTTTGCAATAATACTGATTATAACTTTTTGGAAGGATTCCATATGAATAACTTTTTCAACATTGATAAGAACATCATCTGCAGGAGCAAGATCTAATGCACCTCCCCATACTAAACATCCATTTGTCTTTTTAACTGTCTCAAGTATCTCTTCTTTGCTAAGAGATACTGGCATAACAACTTCCAAAATATCAGAGGTACCAGCAGGAGAAGTTATCGCCCTTGTTGAAGTATTAGGTATAACTAGATTATCAAAAGATGCAATGATGGGTACAAGTACAGGTGTAACAGCTTTACCTGCAAGTCCTCCAATAGAGTGTTTATCTACAACAAGAGTATCCTTACCTTTAAAATTATTAAATTCTAAAATATCTCCTGAATGTGCCATTCCTTTTGTCATCCATAATGTTTCATCTTCATCAAATCCTGGATTAAAGAATGTACTCATAAAGAATGCTGTCTCAACAGGACCAATTCTTCTACTACCCATATCATGCATCACTTTATTTATCTCTTCTTCTGTTAATTTCTTTCCTAAGAGCTTCTTTCTAATAATATCGATAGATTCTGTTGGCTCAAGAGTAGATACAACTACTGTCTCGTCATTCATTATCTGATATCTTTCCCAAACTTCAGAATATATACCAATATACCCATGCTCCACCTCTGTACTTGTAAGTGTTACAGTTACATTTACAGACTGTTCTCCCCATGACATAGAAATTACATCTCCTTCATGTATCCCATCTTCCATTGCATCTTGTTCATTAAGCATAGCATGAAATGTGTCTGCTACAGATAGATCTATTTTTTTTGCTCTTAAATATTGTGCCATAAATACATTAATTAAATATTATTTTAGTATACCCAACCATATTTCTCTCTAATTAAACTAGGGATCTCCTGTACAGAAATAACTCCAAGTTCAGTAATATATCCTGTTATTAATTTTGCATCTATTAAATCAAATGCTGGATTATCAAGATTCAAACCTTCTGGATGATCTGGCCAAATCTCTTCACCATCTCTTCTTTCAATAATAATTGGTTTATATGCAGTATCAGCATCCACCTTTAAAAATGGAGTCACTACATATACAGGAATATTAGCATAATATGCAGCTAGAGCAATTCCCCAACTCCCCACCTTATTTATTACATCACCATTTAAACTAATTTGATCAGCGCCTAAAAATACTGCGTCAACAGGAAATAATCCTCTTCCAATAACATATGATTCTGCTGCACTATCAGCAATCATAGTAGTATCCAAACCTGCCTCAAGAAGTTTTTGGGCAGTAATTCTTCCTTGGAACTTAGGTCTAGTTTCAGTACAAACTACTTTAAAATCATCAATACCTTTAGATAAATCTATTATTAAATGCTCAGAGGTAGAGGAATGACAATGTGTAAATGCTTTAGATATGCCATGTAATTGAGCATTACCATGTTTTAATATTTCTTTCTTTGAATTCTCTATTATTTCTAAATATTCATTTGCTACCAACATGAATGCATCTCTCCTTTTATCTGCTGTATCAGCATCCATATATCTGGTTTTAATCATATAGTATATATATTTAACTGCATTCTTTGCTAAAGGTTCATTCTCTCTAAGAGTTGCTAATTCCATACCAACCTTCTTAACATCTTCTAAAAACTCCTCCCAATCTCCATAGACAATACTTGAGCAATGCAATATTAACCCATTAACTGTAGCAATAGCTACATTTGTAGCACCTTGAATCTTAATCGATTTAATATCATTCTTTAAATCTTGTAAATTTGTATACTCGTTTATCTCCATTACTCTATTTCTACAGTTTCATTTAATTTAGGAACATATGTATCTACCTGTAATTCTCTTTTTACTTCCTGTGCAAATTCTGTTGCAACATCTGGTTCACCATGAACCATAAATATCTTTCTAGGTGTATGACCAAAACTTCTTAACCAATATAGTAGATCATCTTTATCTCCATGAGCAGAAAAACCTCCTAGAGTATGAACCTTAGCTCTTACTTCATATTTCTTACCTCTTATATATACATATGGCTCTCCATCAACAAGTCTTCTTCCTAGTGTTCCTTTAACCTGATACCCGACTATAATGATGTTTGTCTTAGAACTTTCTATATTATTTTCTAAATGATTTACTATTCTTCCTCCTGTACACATCCCACTACCTGCAATTATCATAACCCCTCTTTTTGTGATTAATCTCTTTGATTCCTCTGTACTATTTACTTCATGAAAACCCTGGAAATGGAAAGGATCATCTCCTTTTTCAAGGAGTCTTCTAGCATCTTCATCATAAAAAGATGGATATTTTCTAAATATTTGCATTGTTTCAGATGCCATCGGACTATCAAGATATACAGGCATCTGACTTAATAGTCTATTTTCAAAAAAGAGATTTAACTCATATATAACCTCCTGTGCTCTTTCAATTGCGAAAGAAGGTATTAAAACATTACCTCCATGTTGCTGTGCATCTCTAAGGATAGAAAGAAATTCAAGGATTGTCTCATCCTTATTTCTGTGTGTCCTATTTCCATAAGTTGATTCAACAATAACATAATCTGCTTCTCTAACTAAATCAGGATCTTTCACTATTCTTTGTCCTGGTTGACCTAAGTCTCCAGAAAATACAACCTTCCTAATTCTTCCACCTCCATTTTCTATCCAAAATTCATACATAGCAGACCCAAGTATATGTCCTGCATCTCTCATTCTAAACTCTATACCATTATTAAATGATACAGAATCTCCATATGGATATACTTCAAAAAGATCCATAACATTCTCAACATCTTCTTCAGTAAATAGTGGTTCTCTTGATTCATATTCAGAACCTTGTTCACCAGCATCTCTTAGATCAAATCTAGGAGTTTTAGGTCTAGCAACCCACCTTCGATATTCTTCTTTTTGCAACCTTGCAGCATCCATTAAAACAACACCAGCAATATCTCTAGTTGGTTGTGTTGAAATTATTCTTCCTCTAAAACCTTGCTTAACCAATATAGGTAATCTTCCACAGTGATCATAGTGACCATGTGTTAAAAAAACATAATCTAATTCAGAAGGATTAAAAGGAAAAGGATCTCTATTTCTTTTTTCATTTTCGTAAGCACCTTGAAAAGCACCACAATCAACAATAAATTTTACCTTTTCAGTTTGCACATAATAACAAGATCCAGTTACTGTTTCTGTAGCACCAATAAATTGTATTTTCATATATTAGGCAGTATTAAAATATATATACAAATATAACAAAGAATATCACCTGTAGCAAATCAAAAATATTCTAGAGATATTCCACACTATATCCCTATAGTGTTCTAACTATTTCTATTAACTTATTCTTATCATTTAGTAGAGGGTCTTCAATAACTCTTTCAAGTAGTACATTCAATATCTCACCTATTCTTTTACCTTCAAACCCTAATTCTTTTAAGTCGTTCCCATTTATATCTAAATCAGTAACCTTAAGTGCCATATCCTCTGCCTTAACTTTTGAAATCCTTTGTTGTAATAGTTGTATCTCATCAGGTTTAAATCCTGTCTTAGGATTGGAAGTTGCATCTGCTATTCTTAGAGCAAATAGATCATCAATATTCTCTTCTCCTACCCTTTGTATAAATCTTCTAACAGCAGCATCTGACCATTCTTTATCTCTTAATACTTTCTTCTGTTCTTCGCTCATATCTTCTTGTTCATATGGATAATAGAACATATGATTTTTAACTAGATTAGCTATTCTATTTATCTCATTTTTTGAAAATTTCATTCTAGTCATAATCTCTCTTGTCATTTTTTCCCCTTCTATATCATGACCATAGAAATGACCATTTCCCATATCACATCTAGGCTTACCTATGTCATGAAACAATGCAGCCAACTTAATCCTATCCTGTGCAACATCTACACATTTAAGAGAATGATGATAGACATCATCTGCATGCCATACCTTTTGTTCAACACCATAACCTTCAAGTAGTTCAGGCATGAATATATCTAAAAGTCCAGTTCTTCTCATTAAATCGATACCAATAGATGGCTTTGGTGAATGATTTAACATCTTCATAAATTCATCCCTCACTCTTTCCATTGAAACCATTTTTGCAACAGGTATTGATTGAGCAATAGCATCAAAAGTATCCTGTTCTATATCAAACTGTAATTGAGAAGCCATTCTACAAGCCTTAAAAGCCCTTAACCCATCTTCCTTAAATCTTTCAATTGGTGTACCCACTGCTCTAACAACTTTCAAAGCTAAATCAGTCAACCCACCAAAAGGATCATATAATTCCCATTCTTGTTCTACACTCCCTCCTTCAATATTTGCAGATAGTAAGTCGAGAGCCATAGCATTAAATGTAAAATCTCTTCTTCCCAAATCTTTATCCAAATCATCTACAAATTCAATTGTTGTTGGCCATCGACCATCTACATAATCAGCTTCAGATCTAAATGTAGTAACTTGAACATCATGAATTTCCCCAAACTCATCAGGTACAAGAGCTGATATCAT
>CAZJKB010000031.1:0-3525 GCA_964546485.1 uncultured Candidatus Saccharibacteria bacterium
GTATATACCAATAAATCTAAAGGCAAATAATATAAAACTAAGTACTGAAGTACTAAAAAGAATAGATGATTCATATTCTATACTTGAGAAAGAAATTATGGATAAATATGGTCAATCAATTAGAGAATTTAGGGAATTGAATGAAAAATATTATTAGATAATTAAATGAAAGTGTGTTAATATTATTTTACTATGGATGGGGTAGTTTAAAAGTAAAATGTCTGTATTGTACAGAAGATGAATGTGCAAACCATTTCCTCCATCCCCATATATGTTTTTAATAATTATGAATATAAACGAATATTTAAATAACAGATTGAAGACTTCTTCTAAATATAATCTCTCAGATGAAGACAAGAAAGTTATTCAATTTAATGGAATAAGGCAATTTATCTATAATAAGCTCACAAGTAAAAAATTTAGAAAAACAAGTCTTGATGAGGGTTCTATGAATTGGGTTAGAAGTGCTATAGATTTAAGAGTAAGTGAAAATAAGCCAATTAGATTTACATACCCATTTGGAGCATATAAGCTATGGAGAATACCATCTTTCCCTAATGTTGATTTTGCGGAGTTTTTCACAATAGGATACATTTCAGAATATGTTGCACCAATACTTACTGCATACAAACCAGGTGTAGAAATTGTTTTCTCTTCCGATGATGTGTGCATTGAATTGATAGATAATTATAAAAGATCAGAGTTAGATTCTTATAATAAATCATTTAACTCTTTAATAAAACTTTATAGTAGTTATATCCCTAATAATCTAAGTATTGAATTAAAACAGGTTGTTCCAGATATTTATAGTAAGGATGAGTATGATAAAGAGATTAATGAACTATATGGCATAAGAAAAAAAGAAGGTTTTAATGAAGACCAAAGAAGTTCAATGTTGCAAAAGATGGAATTACATTTTAGAAATAATGGATCAACCAATTACGGTGATTTAACCAATGAAGAGAAAATAAAGGTATGGGAGGATTTGACATATTGGAGTGATGCATATTTAAAACTACCTAAAAGAAAGGCATTTGTTAGGGCTGAGGATAACATTGTACTATTTTCAAATAAAATTTCTAATGCTATAGATATTGGTTCTACTAAGGCATCTAAATCTAAGTTTTGGACAGGTACTGGTGTTTTAGAAAATATTAATGGTCATTATACTGAGAAAATACTTTCTCCAAAACAATGGAATGAGGTTAAAAATAAAGCAAAAATAGAAAAAGTGAATATTAAAGATAATGAATATCTAAAAGAAGTACCAGTATTTAGTCAAAGATTAAACTTTCTTAAAAATTAAAAATCAATTAATTCACTCTTTTTCTTTGATTTATCTATAACTATATTTAATCTATGTAATGCTCTTGTACTTGCTACATAATATCTTCTAATACTCATAGATGATGTATCATAGTGAATATTATCTACATCCATAATATATACAGAATCAAATTCAAGTCCTTTAGCTTTAGTTATAGGTAATACTAATATACCATTCTTAAAATCATCTTCTTTAAATGATATTACACTTTTTTTGATATTATCTAATTCTTTAAGTTTATTATATGTTTCTATCGCATGATTATCATCTGTACATATAACTGCTATTGTATTTGATATACTAATATCTTTCTCTAATATATCCTCTAATTCATCTATATTGTTATATTCAATAATTTTTGGTATTTCTCCATGTCTAAGTACAGCTTCAGGTAATTGATATTCTTTAGGAAAATATTTCTCTAATGTTTTTACAGCAAAATCTATAATCTCTATGGTAGTTCTATAGCTTTTAGAAAGTGTAAAATATTCATATTCCATATTACTATCCTTATTAGTTTTTAGTGTGTCTATTACATCTTCCCAACTTTTTATATATACAGGATCAAATATACTCTGTGCTAAGTCCCCAGCTAGCATTAAGTTATTTCTTCTTGTAATTAATGATAGTGAGTATATTTGAGAATATGACATATCTTGTGCTTCATCTGCGATTATGTAGTCTTTTAATATATCAGTATTTCCATTTATCAATACATGTAGTATGACAATCATAGATAGATCTTCCTGCTCATAGTATTGTACCTTACCACCTTTTACATATCTCTTTGTATATTCCTTAACTTCTGTAGGTATATCTGCAATATTGAGAATCTCTCTATATGCATTATATGCATTTAAACTCTTTTTAAGATACTGTGATATCTTTAATCTAATATCCTTATCAATAAAGTTGTTACCCATTGCAGAACCAATTATTCTATTTGAAAATTGATTCTGTGCTTCTACAGCATTAATTGCTAAATTAATTCCTTCATTTAATGATATATTAGGATTCTTTCTCTTTATTTCATAATATGAGGTGAGGATTCTATCTGATCTAGAATATGGAATATTATTAATAATGTTGTCTTCAAAAACTTTATATGCTTTGAGTATTTTTTCTAGATATTCTCTTTGTCCTTTGTATCTCTCTACATTAATGTTTCTATCAGGATTTAGTATATATTTATTATCCCAACCAAGTATCTTTTTTGCCCAAAAGAGATATGTGTTTGCTTCTACATTAGATACACCAAGGGATGGTAATACATCAGATATATAGTCTAAAAACATGCTGTTTGGTGCAATTATGAGTGTTTTTTCAGGATTGATCTCTTTTTGAAATGTAAAGAAGAGGTATGCAATTCTATGTAATACTATTGTTGTCTTACCACTACCTGCTACACCCTGAATTATCGTAAATTTATTAATACTATCTCTAATTATTCTGTTTTGTGATTCTTGAATTGTAGATACAATATCTTGTAGTTTCTTACCTATTTTCTTTTTTAATTGTGAAAGAAGGAAAGAGTCAGCTGCAGTATTACCTGTTTTTGCATCATATATACTATGTATTCTATTATGTGATATCTCAAACATTCTCTTTTGAGTTAAATTACCTTTTTGCAAACCAAGAGGGGAGTTAAATGATACATTATCTGTAGGGCCAGAGTTTGTGTAGTATAGGTTTGAGATAGGAGCTCTCCAATCTGTAATTAAAGGTTTATTTGTATTCTCATCAAAGTATGCAAATTTACCAATATATGTAGTTATCTCTCTACTTTTGAAATCTGAATTAATACCAGGTGAAAACTTTATTTTTCCAAAATATGGTGAATCTATTAGATCTAACTCTTTATTTATCCTATCAATCTTATTCTTAATCTCCTTAAGAACTTTATTGTATAATCCTACAGCATCTTTCTTATCATCACCTGTCTCATCTTCTATCTTCTTTGCATATATTTCTAATTCTATCTCTAATTCCTTTAATCTATTTAATAGATATTTGAATTTAGTGTTAATGATTGATGATGTATATTTAAGATAATCATACTCTTCAGTTTCTAATTCTTCTTTTGGTGAAATATCTAGATACTTAATAAGTGTCTCTAGATCCTTATATATAGGATTGAGTTGTTTGAGATATTTTGACATGATTTTTTCTTTATGAATGTGATTATCAATAATAGCAAA
>CAZJKB010000031.1:3625-7910 GCA_964546485.1 uncultured Candidatus Saccharibacteria bacterium
TGACCAATTGCTGGTGCCCATTTCTTTTCATCAAATACAACCTTTATTAAATCATTTTCAATACTTAATTTACATTTAGTATCAATACTTCTGTATCTAATTGTTGCAGTTAATGAGTTTAGATTTACTATTTCATTAATAGATAGTTTAGGATTAATAATGTGTAAATCACAAAGATATACTGTATTAGAATATAGCTTAGGGTTGTCTTTGCCTTGTACTGCATAAATAATATTTTCTTTAACATCTTTTCTGTTTATGAAGTATGGTAGAGGGCTTCCACCTATGCTTAATCCTTTTCTTTGGCCAATAGTATAGTACCAAACTCCATTATGTTTACCTATGATCTTTCCAGTATCATCATCTATTATGTTTCCTTCTTTTTCTCTCAATTGTTGTGAAAGAAATTCTTGAATATCTACTTTTCCTACAAAGCATATACCTTGACTATCCTTTCTTGCAAAATTAGGTATTCCAACACTCTTTGCTATCTCTCGTATCTCTTTTTTCTCAAGTTCTGCCAATGGAAAGATACTTTTAGATAGCTGATTATATGTTAATTGATGTAAAAAGTATGTTTGATCTTTATTTCTGTCTTTTGCTTTAAATAGTAATCCATTCTCTGTTTTAGAATAATGGCCTGTTGCAATATAGTCTGCACCCTCTGAAATAGCTTTTTCTAAAAACTTATCAAATTTTATATGCTTATTACATAACACATCAGGATTAGGAGTATTTCCAATAGAGTATTGATAGAAGAAATCTTCTATTACTAATTCTCTATACTCTTTTTCAAAGTTATATACTTTTAATGGTATATTTAGGAATTCACAAACACCCTTAGCACTTTCTAAATCTTCTTTCCATGGACAGTTATCTGAAATCCCAAAGTCTTCTCCAGACCAATTTTTTAGAAAAACACCTGTTACATCAAATCCTTGTTGTGTGAGAAGATATGCACAAACTGCACTATCTACACCTCCAGATATTCCAACAAATACTTTCTTTTTCATATATTAAATTATATCATCAATTTATGAAAAATATATTTAAATACATACTTTTAATAATTCCTATTTTGATATTTATCATAGTTATATATTTGTATTTCTATAGTTCAAAGGAATATGTATTAGATCATGATTATATATTAAGGGAAAATAATAGTGAGATACTGCTCAAATCAGTATCAACACCACAAGAGCAAAATTTAGGGCTTGGTGGTATTGATTATATTTTAGATAATGAAGGAATGTTATTTATATTCAGTGAAGATACAAGATATCCATTTTGGATGAAGGATGTTAAATTCAGTTTAGATATTATATTTTTAGACAGTAACTATCGGGTTGTACATATTTCAAGAGATGCAGATGTATGTAATGATGATTGTCCTTTATACATATCTCCAGTTATGTATAGATATGTTATTGAAGTTAAGGCAGGTATAACAGAAAGGTTTGAAATAGAGGTTGGTGATGTACTTAAGTTTGATAATCTTTAATCTACATCTGTTTCATAACAAGGTCTACTTTCCTAGACCATTCTTGCCATGATTCAGGATTATATCTTTTCCCTATCTCTCTTGGTGTATCAGCTCCTCCTGCATAATATCTTGATAGTCCCCTGGATACTGTATATATTCCCTCTTTAAAATTCTTGAATACAAATGCTCTTCCTTGTCCTCCCCAGCCCCAAGCATTATATGGTCTATAGTTGTGCTTTCCTCCTGATGATTCAATAATTGATATTGCAGCAACAAGTCTATAATCAATATTGAAGTGATCTGCTGTTGCTACTAAATATTCTGCCTCAACCGCAAGAGGAGAATTTCTTGATTTAAGGAAATCTCTTACCTTTTTAACTTTCTCATTATCTACTTTTCTGCTTTCTATCTCCTTATTTATTAATTCCCATTGTTCATTTGTATTGTTAAGCTCATAACCAAATCTATCTATCTCTGAGGCATATACAGGATTAAATATCTTATTATATTGATGGAAGATAGGTTGTTGGTATTTAATTAATATTCCTGAAAGAATAACGATGGTAAATATAATCAGTTGTAAATATTTTATTAGCTTCATATTTGGAGGGAATTATACCATCTAATATCCTATATTACTAGAAATTAGGATACTATATGAGGCTTTTACCAGTCATTTCAGTTGGAAGTGGGATACCCATATATTTTAATACTGTTGGAGCTATATCCTTCAATGCTCCATAAGGAAGCCCTCTCGTCGACTGTGCAGGGTCAATTATTATTGCTGGAACAGGATTTGTAGAGTGTTCCGTATCGATATCACCAGATTGAAGATTAATTATCTCCTCTACATTTCCATGATCTGCAGTAACTATTACTACTCCATCTCTTGCTGTAAATAATCTGACTAACTCATTTGTTACATAGTCTACTATCTGCATTGATTTTATAGATGCAGCAAGATTACCTGTATGTCCAACCATATCTCCATTTGCAATATTTAATACTATGAAATCGTACATATCTGTCTCTATTCTATATCTTAGTATTTCAAGTATTTCCAAAAGACTCATTTCAGGTTTTAAATCGTATGTTGCAACAGAAGGAGAGGGTACCTGTATTCTGTCTTCTCCTGGATACTGTATTGGCATCCCCCCATTAAAGAAGTATGTAACATGGGGAAATTTCTCTGTTTCTGCTATTCTTAGTTGTCTTAACCCATATGTAGAAATTACCTTACCTAGTGGTGAGTTTATATATTCTTTTGGAAATAGTATTCTTTTGGGAAATTTCTTCATATATTCAACCATAGAAGCAAAAAATATATTTTTATAACTAACTGTTTGAAATTTATTGAAACCTTCTTCCTCTATGGCTCTTGATAATTGTATTGCTCTATCAGCTCTAAAATTTAAAAATAGGATTGCATCATTTTCTTTTACAATTCCTTCTATTCCATTATTCACTATTAGACTAGGTTCTATATACTCATCTGATATTTTATTTCTATATGCATTATCTATCGCTTCATTCCAGTTGCTATACTTATTGCCAATACCTTTAAATATTAAATCATATGACTTTTGAGTTCTCTCCCATCTCTCACCTCTATCCATAGCAAATGCTCTACCACAAATGGTGGATATTGTTCCAATTCCTAATGAATCAATAACTTCTTGTAGTGTAGTTATATACTTTCTACCACTATCTGGAGGTGTATCTCTACCGTCTGTGAACAGATGGAAATATACTTGACCTTTAAAGTTATTCTCTGCAAAGAATTCCAATGTAGCAATTAAGTGGTTAATATGTGAGTGAACAGAACCATCGCTAATACAACCCATCAAATGAACATTAGATCTGTATTTGATTACATGCATTAGACTATCCCAGAGTATACTATTCTTTTTGTAACCACCATTCTTAATACTTTTATTAATTCTTGGAAGTGTTTGAGTTACAACTCTACCTGCTCCAATATTTAGATGACCAACTTCACTATTTCCCTTTGTTTTTTCAGGTAATCCAACCGCTTCTCCACTAGTTATTAAGTATGTATGTGGAAATGTAGACCATAATCGAGTTAAATTTTTTGGATTTGAAAGTACTACAGCATTACCTTGGCTGGCAGGAGCAGCTCCTACACCATCAAGAATAATTAACATGACTTTCTTTTTGTTAGGCATTGTAAATATATTATCATACCTCTAGCATATTTTACATCTATATCATATAATCTAATTACACAATTAAATTTTTCTGGTATAATCTGGAGTTTTAAATATAATAATAGATGATATGGATATAAAAATATTAAATAAAATACAGGATAAACAATTAAAGAATAGACCTGAAGTTAAAGTAGGAGATACTGTTAAATTACACCTAAGAATTAAAGAAGGAAACAAAGAGAGAGTACAGGTGTTTGAAGGTTTAGTTATTGCTATGAAAGGAACTGGTATTAATAGAACTGTTACCGTTAGAAAGATTTCTAGTGGAGTAGGAGTTGAAAGAGTAGTTCCAATGCATTCCCCATTACTTGATAAAATTGAAATTATACAGAGAGGTACAGTAAGTAAGAGTAAGATGTATTACATGAGAAAGAGAGTTGGTAAGAAAGCATTAAGAGTATCAAACATTAAAGATGTATACTTTACAGATACTGTAGAGGAAGTTAAAGCAGAAGAAACAACTGAAGAAGTTAAAGAGTAATTAAATACTCTATGCGAGAGTAGTTCAATTGGTTAGAATATCTGTTTTCCAAACAGAGGGTTGCGGGTTCGAGTCCCGTCTCTCGCT
>CAZJKB010000032.1:0-7687 GCA_964546485.1 uncultured Candidatus Saccharibacteria bacterium
TTAATATAATTATAGTAATTGTTATTAATAATGGAATATTTATATCCATGTTAATTAAATTTTCTTTTAAATACTAAATATAGTATACCAGAAATAATTCCAGAAATTATAATTGATATTAATGCTAATTCAAAGGTATTATAATGTTTTTTAATACTTATATTCTTAACTATACTATCTTGTTGTTTATTGTTATCTATATAGTTAATTTTTGATTTTAGATTTTCAAAATCTATAATATCCTTAAGTTCTACAGTATATATTATTCTCTCTGATTGATTTGGAAGTAGGATTGTTTTTTCAATAAGGTTTGTATTGGAGATATTTATTTCGTTATTGAGTATCTCTATATTATCAATGATAACTAATCTATTGGTGTTATTTTTAACATTAATATATATTGGAATATATTTTTCAGTTTTAGAAAAGATTAATTCCTCAATATTTATATCTAATTGTCCAAATGATGATATTGTACCATTGTATTGAGATACAGTTATCTCTTCAGTATTTAAATATTGTATTTGAGGAGCTATTGGGTTTATATCTTTAATTACAATTGATACTCTATCATCTAAATTCTGATTAAATAGTGATTTTTTCGTTAAATCTTCTGTATATGGATCAATTTTGTTCCAATTATTAGTCTTCTCATTAAAGTATTCAAGCCATGTATGGTAATATCCCGATTTATTATCAGTTTTTGCAACATAACCTACAGATACTCTTGTGGGTATATTTAGTAGTCTGTATGTTGCTGTAGTAAAGTCTATATAATCATCAAGTGAGCTATTACCTCTATCTTGTAATATATTTTCAATGCCTCTTCTACTAGAGTAGTTTTGTAATAAGGTGCTTGTTTGTGGCTCTAATCTATCAATTATATATGTATATACAGATCTATAAAATGTATCAAGTTGTTCATTTGGAATATTTTCGACCTTAGTCTCTGAAATCCCATTATCTTTTAAGTACCTATATAATCTATTTTTCTCAGTATCATTTGATAGTAACCAGTATCCTGTTTGTGTTATATATACAGGATTTTCATTGTCTAAATTAGTATTAGTTTGATTTAATTCTATGTATGCCTGTATCTCAACAGTTATTTCAGATTTTTTATCTAATATATACTGTAGTGTAATATTATTACTATCATCTATATCTATATTATCTGGTAGTGGAGAGATATTCTCTAAGTATACATATTGATTGTTTATACTAATAGGTAGGTTTACGGTGTATATATTTGATATATTTTGATCATTGATAAATTTCTTTTTAATCTTGTACTCATATATAAGTGAATTACCTAATGAGATCTCGATATAGTTATCCTTTACATTTGGTATATTAATAACATGTGATCTGTCTTTAGTAGTTGATGTGTATGCAGAAGATACTTTTAATGGAAGTTTCCAATACTCTGGGTAGATTATATCTATATTAACTTGGTCTATATCTGTGGTTTTAGCTGGTAGAGTTATGTTCTTTATCTCGTTTGTAATATTTATGTATTTAGGGAGTTTAAAAGTATATACTATATTAATACTTTCATTCCTATTTATAACTATACTATTTAATACTATACTTATATCTGTACCCGTATTTGTCTTAGATTTATTAAAAAGGTATCTATTACTATCTATGGTTAATGAATCATTGGTAATATCCTTAAATGGTATTGGAAATCTATATGATGTAATTACAACCTTCTCTTTACTATTATTTTTTAGATTCAATATATAATTAGTTTCAATATCACCTGATTGATCAATTCTATATGTAATTGATTTGGTTGTATTAATGTTTGAATTTGCAAAAGCAAACGATGAAAATAATTGACTAGATAGTAATATCAGAGTTAATAAGAGCAGTAATTTTCTCATCTTTCTTAAGTAATTGCTTTATAATAGGTGTTTTTAATGTAATACCTAAAGAGAGTGCTAATTTATCCCAAGAAATTTTTCTATATTTTTTAATATTTTTATATACAGGATTTTGTACAATTTCTTGTTTTGCATTCTTCCTAATTACATAATATGACATTCCTCTAAGCTCTGCAAGGTTATATTTATCATCACAATCTTTTAATCTTAATTCAGCTAGTATTAACTTAGTTTGTTTAGTATTACTAATTGAGATTGCGTAATTCTTTGGTACCACAATAATCTGTTCTTTTTTAATGGAAGCAATAATGACATCTCCTTCAGAATTTGTGAAATTTTGGATTATTACTGTACCACTACCATTTAATACCTGATATATTCTATTTCCCTCACAATCAGATGCTTTTGTTTTTGTATATTCTATACCTGCTTGATTTGGTGGAATAATTAAGAGGTTTACAGATAAATTTTTATTTGAAAATATACCTTCTTGATCGATATTTATGTATTTTTTAAAAAATACTTCAGGTGAAGTTATCTCATCATTTAGTAATTCAGATGTCATATTATTTAAACTGAATACTAATGACTTTTCAAATGTAGTACCTAAATCTTGGACAAGTTTATCATCGTCTATAACCACAGGAATTTTTGTATATTTTGTTAAATCTAACCTAGTTACCATGTCTCTATTATACCATGGTATGTCTAGTTATGCGAAAATGCCCTAACAAGCTCAATAGCAACAAATGCCAAAACCATATAGAACACCAAAGCAACAATAGATGTTAAATCAAATACTATACCTCCAACACTTAATACATCACTAGTAATTCCATAGAATGGTTTTACAAAATAGTCACTGTACTTTAAAACAAACGCAACAAGTTCATTACTTGTATTTGCTTTTATAAGTAATAGTACAAATCTAATTGCAACAAGTGCTTCTATTAAAGTTAATATTGTATATGCAATTCTTGCTAGTAATTTAAACATAGTATTAAAGAATAAATTGATATTAAATAATATAATGTTTATCGAATACTTTCAAGATTATCATGATAGTACTTTAACTCATTCATATATCTAGTTACTCCATTTGCCCACTCATGTCGTGGACTCGCATAACATGGAGGACAGTATGCTGGCTCTATTTCAAACGGAGTGAGATCTGTTCCATATCCAATGGCTAATCTTCTAGTTATATGAGAAATAGCAGCGTCCCAAGTCTCAAATTCACTATATGTTCCTCCTGGGCCTCCTCTCCAACCCCAACCATTGTGAACCTTTCCAGGTATTAATCTTCCAAATGCTGATTCTACACCTGAAATAGATGCTACTAATCTCCAGTCTAATCCTACTTCATCAGCAACTGTAACAAATGTAGCGGCACTTGATTCCATAGGCGAATTATAATCTCTTAAAAATTTTTTCATAGCGATTATCCTTGGATCGGTTGTTGAAAACTTTGTACTTGAAGTATAAAAATTACTTGATGTATATGTTAATATACTTTCATAATCATTATTTATTAATACAGTTTGAGCATTTAAAGGCTCTAATGTGTTAAACCTATACCCTTTATCCATAGAGGAATATATCTCATACTTGATATCACTATACTTAATTACACCCCACTGACTATTTAGAAAGGAGAAGAAAAGTATGAACAATAGTATAAATGGTACTATAGGAAAGAATTTTTTAATTGTATTAGACTTTTTTACATCCATTGTTTAATATATACAGTATAGATTGAATGATATCAAATATAAAGTAAATATGTTTACCCATTTACATGTACATACTGAATATTCTCTTTTAGATGGAGTTATTAGGATTAAAGACCTAGTTGCAAAGTTAAAAGAGAATAATATGAATGCTTGTGCCATTACTGATCATGGTGTTATGTATGGTGCAATAAAATTCTATGATGAAATGACTAATAATGGACTAAAGCCAATTATTGGATGTGAAATATATATAGCACCTAGAACAAGACATGATAAAGAACCGGGAGTAGATAACAAATACTATCATATGACTCTTTTAGCACAGACTCAGCAAGGATATAAAAATCTTCTTAAGATTGTCTCTGTTGGTCATATGGAGGGATATTATTATAAACCAAGGGTAGATAGAGAAATATTAGAGAAATATAATGAAGGTATAATAGCACTCTCTGGATGTTTAGGTGGAGTAATAAGTTCGCATCTAAAAAGAGGTGAAAATAGTATAGCAATAGAGAATGCTAAATACTTCTCAAATATCTTTAAAGATAGATTCTATATTGAAATACAAAGAGGAGGATATGAAGACGAGGAAAAAGTTAATGAAGGGTTATTAAATATATCTAAAGAACTTTCTTTACCAATTGTTGCAACAGCTGATGCACACTTTTTAAATAAAGGTGATAATCAATTACAGGAAGTAATTTGGTGTATAGCAGATGGCAAAACACTTGAGGATCCAACCAGAAGATTAGCATATTCTGATTATACATATATACTCTCCCCAGAAGAGATGATTGAGAGATTTAAAGATCTTCCTGAAGCAATAGAGAATACACAAAAGATTGTTGATAGTATAGAGACATTTGATGTTAAATTTGGAAGAATAGAACCTAGATATTTAAGTATGCCTGAGGGTTATGATGCTAAATCATATTTACAGAAATTAGCATATGATGGTTGTATTACAAATTATGGAGAGATGACACCAGCACTCAAGGAGAGAATAGATTATGAATTAGGAGTTATTGATGATAAGGGATATAACGACTACTTTTTGATAGTTCAAGAGATTTTAAACTTCTGTAGAAAGAATGACATTGTTGTTAGTATGAGAGGATCAGGAACAGGTTCTGTCGTCGCATACAATACTGGTATTACAAGCATTGATCCAATAGGTTGGGAACTATATTTCGAAAGATTCTTAAATCCAGAAAGAAAATCTGCACCTGACTTTGATATCGATATGGAAGATAGACAAAGGGATAAGGTTATTCAATTTGTTATAGATAAATTTGGTATTGATAGTGTTAAACAGATTATTACATTCTCTAAACTTCAAACAAGACAAGCAATTAGAGATGTCTCAAGAGTACTTGGAATTGATCTAGGGATTGCAGATAAACTATCTAAAATGGTGGAGATACAATTTGGTAAAACAAAACCAATTGATTACATGATAGAACATAATCCTGAATTTAAAGAGATAATAGAATCAGATCCTAAGGTTTTGCAAATGGCTGAAATAGTAAGAAGGCTCGCTGGTCTAACTAGAGGAGTATCTGTACATGCTTGTGGAATAATCATTACACCATCTCCTGTTGTTGACTATGTCCCTATACAAAGAGACTCACATAATGAAGGTTTTGGTATTACTCAATATGAAGCAGGTGAACTTGAGGGTGTTGGTCTTATGAAATTTGACTTTTTAGGCTTGAGAAACCTTAATGTAATAGGTACAACTCTTAAGAAAATCAAAGCGAATAAAGGGAAAACCATAGACCTATTAAGACTTGATTGGCATGATAAGAAAGCATTTAATGTAATACAGAAGTGTGAGACAGTAGGTGTATTCCAGATGGAAGGAGAAGGAATGAAGAGAACCATTAGATTAATACACCCAGAAACCTTAGAAGATATCTGCTACCTCCTTGCAGCATATAGACCAGGTCCTATGGAATTTATCCCAATATATGCTGATGTAAAACATGGAAAAAATGAAGTTAAATACCTTGTACCAGAACTTGAACCAATATTAAAGATCACCAATGGAGTTATTACATATCAAGAGCAGGTTATTAGAATAGCTGTAGATATTGCTGGATATACAATGGGACAGGCAGATGCACTAAGAAAAGCAATGGGTAAAAAGAAGATGGATGTGATGGAAGAAGAAAAGCCAAAGTTTATACAAGGTGCAATAAATAAAGGATTCCCTGAAGATAAAGTTCTTGAACTCTGGGAATTACTTGTTAAATTCGCTAACTATGGATTTAATAAAGCACATAGTGCGATGTATGCAACTGTAGCATATTGGACAGCATATCTTAAAGGTCACTATCCCCTTGAGTTTATGGCTGCTCTTCTTGAAGGTGATTTAGATAATTTTAATCGAGTAGTTATCGATTTAGAAGAATGTAATAGACTAGGATTTAAGCTACTACCTCCAGATATAAATAAATCAGGATACTATTTCACAATTGAAGGAGAGGATAGCATAAGATTTGGACTTGCAGCAATCAAAAATGTAGGGAAGGATATAATGAAAGCAATAGTTCAAGAGAGAGAAACAAATGGTGCATACAAATCTATAGACGATCTAATAGCAAGAAACATGAAGAATAAGATACAACCAAAAGTAGTTGAATACTTAGCTATGGCAGGTATTCTAGATAGTTTTGGTGATAGAAATGCGATTATATCAATAGTTAATAAAATATTTGAAAAGCAAAAGAAGGAATTGAGGACTCAAGAAATAGGGCAAATGGGAATATTTTCTCTATCTACTGATTCTTCTGAAAATATAAATAATGATATAACTGAAATACCAAAAGATATCCAAACCCCTACATATCAAATATTACAATGGGAAAAAGAACTTTTAGGACTATACTTCTCATCTCATCCACTTGATAATCTTCAAGAATTCTTTGCTACTAAAAATGTAACACCTGTAAAACATCTACCATCAAAAAGACCAGGTTCTCTAGTAATAGTTGGTGGTTTAATAACTAATGTTAAGAGAATTACCACTAAAAAGAATGAAAGAATGGCATTTCTAGGAATAGAAGATAAAACAGGTACTATAGATGTATTAGTATTTCCATCTAAGTATGAAGAGGTTAAAGATAGTTTCATTCCAAATAAACCACTTCTTGTTGCTGGTAGACTATCTGAAAGAGATGGTGCATATGCAGTAGTATTTGAAAAATCTATGTATATAGATGAAGAAAAGCATTCTTCTAAATTTGATGGTGTGATACTACGAATATCAAAAGGACAAAACAAGAAGGAGATAGAACAGCTTAAAGAGTACATAAGTACTCATCCAGGTGATAAACAGGTTAAACTCATAATAGAAGAGGGTAAAGAGAATAAGATTATGGATATAAAACAAAGAATAGAGATTACTGAAGAATTTAATGAACTAGCAATGAAATTTGTATAGTATAATATACTATGATTAATACAAATGAACTTGAACAACTTCCTCTATCAAATGGAATATATAAATTTCTAGATTCAAATAAAGAGATACTATATATTGGTAAGGCAACAAATCTTAGATCTAGAGTCTCTTCATATTTCCATAGTGATCATTATGATAGACCAAGAATAATCGCAATGATCCCATTAATAAAATATATTGACTACATTCAAACAAATAATGATATTGAGTCATTAGTATTGGAATCAGCATTGATTAGAGAATATAAACCAAAATATAATTCTGCACTAAAAGATGATAAATCATATGCATGGATATATATAAATAGTAAAGAGAAATATCCTACAGTAAAAATAGTGAGAACAATAGATAAAAAAGAATTTTCCAAAGGTCAATTATACGGTCCATATCCTAGTGGAAGGGCAATCAAAAGAGTATTTAGCTATCTAAGAAAACTATACCCATTTTGTACATCAAAAGATCATTGTATGCAAAAGAAAAATAATAAGGGGTGTTTTCATTCAAGAATTAACCTATGTCCAGGTATTAACTCTAACCCCGAAATATTTATTGATAATCTAAATAATTCTGATTCATTGGAGAAAAATAATGATAATCCA
>CAZJKB010000033.1:0-7679 GCA_964546485.1 uncultured Candidatus Saccharibacteria bacterium
TCGTTATTCCTTGTTGGTTGTGCAGCAGCAAATAAGTATACTTCAGAATATGCTACTCAACAGGCTCCAGTTGAACCTGTAAAAGAAATGGCTCAAATAAGGTTAGAATCATTAGAGAATGTAACTATTGCACCTGCAATTAATAATCGTCTATCTGGCTCACATGCAGAGTATAGTTTTGATGAAAATGGTAGGGTAGCAATAGTGCTGAGCACGAGTTAATACACTTTTCGAAAAAACTCATCGCACTAGATCAACCATATGAAATGGGAAATGGTTTACAATTGGTTGGTTTTAAAGGCTTGAAACCTCTTATGTATAAAAATGGAAAGTTTTTTACTGGTCATAGTGCAATCGAAGAGGGGGCAACTATTTATGATATGGTAATTAATTCTAAAATGATTATGAATGATTATGACTATGGAAGGTATTTAAACCCTGGGTATAAGTATTATCATGGACTTTTCTCTGATTTAGTAGCAAGGTATGGGATTGAATATAGTATTGATCTTGGGTATGAAGAGTTTTGGAGTAAAGTTTTTCAGCAAGAATTTGGAATAGTTTTTGATTATAAATATGTACCTGTTATAGAGAGGGTTCTTGAGCAAGAGATGTTGGGAACTGATGATTTGCAATTCAGAGGTGTATGGGATATTAGTGAACTTCATGAGTTTTTATTAAAATTACGAATGGGTGCAATGGGACCGGAATAAATAAATATTTCATAGTATTTATAATACTTTTACATGTTTACTCTTTATCTGTTTTTTGATACAATCCAATTACCTTCGCAAGGTATAAAAGTATCTAATTAATTATATTTATATAAGTAGAAAATTATGAAGAAGAAAACTACAGTCTTAAGTACAGTTACTGTATTAAGAAATTATGAGCTAATGTTAGCTCTCAAGCCACTTCTTCCTGATGATGTTAGAAAAGCTATGCATAAGGAATTTGTAGAGCAAGTAGCAGAATTTGGAGGAGAGGTTTCTGATGTAGATGTTTGGGGAAAGAGATACTTAGCATACCCAATATCAGGCCATTCAGAAGGATATTATGTTGTATATAATTTCAAAGCTAACTCAAGAAGTATTGCTGAGTTAAAGAGAAGATTGAGTTTAAAAACAGAGATCTTAAGATTTATGATTACTCAAGTACAACATCCTGAACTTATTGGAAAAGGTATTAAGAAAAAGGAAATTAGTGAGTAGAAAGATTTAAGGATTTTTTAATTATTAATGTGTAAAATAGAGGTAAGTTAAATTATTAATACAAATTATATGGCATCAAGATCTTTAAATTTAGTTCAACTCATAGGAAACTTAACAAAGGATCCAGAGGTTAAATATACAGGTAGTGGAACAGCAGTTGCATCATTTAGTATTGCAACAAATAGAAGTTGGAAGAATCAAGAAGGAAATATTGAAGAAGCAGTAGAATTTCATAATATTGTTGCTTGGGGAAAGCTTGGTGAGATTTGTGGTCAATATCTTAAAAAAGGAACTAAGGTATATTTACAAGGTTCTTTAACTACTAGATCATGGCAAGATGATGCAGGAGTTACAAAGTATAAGACAGAAGTAAGAGTTGATGAGATGATTATTTTAGATAGCAAAGGAGCTAGAGCAGGAGTAGATGGTCAATCTACAACAGAGGTATCAGAAGATGCACCTGTATCAAATGATGGTTCGCAAGAAGATCCTTTAAAGGATTTACCATTTTAATTTTAAATTATATATTGAATAGTTATGGCAGAAGAATTACAAGAGAAAGTTACAATATCAGATGTATTTGATCCTAAAGAAATAGAAGGAGATAATGATTCTGGTTTTGGAGGTAAAAAGAAATTGAAAAAGAGAAGAAAGATTGTTTTAAATCTTAAATGTCCTCTTTGTGAGTCAGGTGTTAAATATGTATCATATAAAGATGTGTATCAGTTGAAGAAATTTACTTCTGTAAGAGGTAAAATTATTTCTACTGAAAAATCTGGTGCATGTGCAAAACATCAAAGACAGATTACAACAGCTATTAAACAAGCTAGATTTATGTCTTTATTACCGTATGTATCAATTGAATAATTGATATTGATTTTAGAATATTAAAGAAGGAGTAGTAAAATACTCCTTCTTTTTTTATATCTATAGTCTTTTTTGCATTGAAAATATATAGAAAGTAATGTAAATTCATAGTATATATTTAAATATAATGTACTGTGTCTATACTGCCTAATTTAGAAAAAAATGCATATTTAGTTCTATATATTAAAGATTTCTATATATCTGCTAGTTTAATATATTCTGATTTCTCAATTTCTCGATACTATATTCTGGATAGTAATTTGGAACATATAAGAACTGATCAATTAACAAATTTCCTTTTCTGGAAGGAATACTTTATGAATTTAGAAAAGTATTTTAGTTGGGAATTTATACATAAAGGTACTGGGAATTTAATGCATTTTGGGGGAGAAGGTGTAGGTTTAAGAGGAATAGAGGTAGTTATTGATAATAGATATTTTAAGAACATTACTAATGATATTGTAAGTGCAATTCGTGGATATATCCTAGATATAAATATTAGATTTATTGATAATAATCACATTGGTGAAATATTAGATGGGGTTTCAAACAGATTGGGATATTCAGATATCATGTATTTGGATTTAAATCTTAAAGACTTTAATGTATATAGGTATATTAAAAATACTAGTGGGGGTATTTTAACAAGTAAAAGAACAAAGGCTGATATTAACTTTGGTCATATACATAATCACTCATTTACAGGTCTTGTAGATAAGATATATGATAACTCATTTAAAGCATTTGTCTCTAAAAATATAAATAATGAGGTTATAAATACATGGGCAAATTATGTAAATAACTATGGACTATTTCCTACAAATAATACAATACAAGATCTCTTAAGATCATATATTCTTGCTCAAATTTTAACAATTAGAAATGATAATCCTGATAAGTTTGATAATTTTGGAGTAGATAAATCTAAAAGTTTATTAATAATTTCAGGCTCACTAATTTATAACATTGATTATAAATCATTATTATTATCAATAATTGATGGATTTGAATTAATGGGGGATATAGATATAGTCTTTGATAAAAACGATAGATTAGTACCATTCTCAAATAATTATATTAATGGAAATATTCAGAGTAATTATATTGTAGGTGTCTCTGATATGATTGATAAAACAATAAAACTATTAATACCTACAAAATCTGTAAAGAATAAAGATAGGAAAGTTATATCAGATATTACAATTAATACAGTAACAAAAGAGAATACAAAATACTTTGCATTTAATAATGAAATTACATTTATTAATATGCCAAATGAGAAATATATTATGGATATGAAATTATTAAATAACTATGAACTTTTTGATAAAGATATCTATTCATATGTAACGACGCCTGATGATTTACAATATACTCAATTTATATTTGATGGAAGAAGTAGACCTGTTGTATATGGTCCTACTGATAAAGAAAATTTAGTTAAAATATCTAGTTGGATAAATGAAGAGGGTACAGAGATTAATTCATAAAATTAAAGAACATAAAGTACTAATACCTGTGAGTATTAATGCTACATATTTATGTAAAAGATTAGATAGTATTAGAAAAGGTACTGTTTTATACACTTCTAATAATCAGAGAATTGAAGAAGCACATGCATTAAATGAAGAGTTAGGTGTGAACATAAAGGATATTAGTGATTACTTAGTCAGAATAGATGGAGAATATATAATGCAAGGAGAGATAATTGCTGAAAGACTCATTAATGGAGGATTATCTTTAAAGAGAGTTATTGCAGGTAAAGATGGTATATTAAGTTTTTCAAGAATAAACAAGGGTATAGTAGATATATTAGGTGAACAAGAGGTTGTTGAGTATAGATCTCCAATATATGGAAAGATTATTGATATAGATATAAATGAAGGAATATATCTATCTACAGAATGTTTCTCAGTATTTGGAAAGAATAACTATAGACAGGAGAAAGTAGAATATAGTGGTAACTTTGTATTCTTAGGAACAGGAGAATCAATATATACAATTAAACATTTAGATGAGAGTTATGAAGGCAAGATTGTATTTGTTGGAAAATATGTATATCCAGAAGTAATAACTGAATTATACAAAAGAGGAGCATCTCATGTAATTACATATTCTATTAACTATGATGATTTTAAAAATATTCAATTTCCAGTTACTGTACTTGGTGGTTATGGAAACATAACGATGCCAGATATGTGGTATAGGTCGATAAAAGATTTTAACAATTCATATGCATCAATAGTTGTTGATAAAGGAAAGAGTACTATATATATTGTAGATGATGCTCAATACTTAATAGAGAATCAGATAAAACTTAAATATGATATTGTAGATAATCTTAAAGTAGGGATGGATGTTAGAATTAGAGATGTTTCTAATCTTAATGAGATAGGAAAGATTGCATATATAGATAATGATTATGTTCAAGTTAAATTAGAATCAGGTTCAATTATTCTTGTAAATGCAAGATCTTTGGATTTAGTTTCGTATTAGTATTGTAATCGCATATCACCTTAATTATAATTAAAGAATTAATATTATAGAATAGTGTATGGATAATAGAAAAGAAATTAAATATTTAGGTTATGGAATTGTAATTGTTGTTGTTTTTGTTTTAGGTTTAGTTACAGGAAGAGTTGTTAATCCTACTGGTGGAGGTAGTTTAAATATTCCAAGAATTATTTCCAATAGTAGTGATGTTCCAAAGGAGATAAATTTTGATCTATTTTGGAATGTTTGGAATACAATGAGTTCTCAATATGTTGATACAAGTAAAATAGATTATGAAAAGATGTTCTATGGTGCTATTAAAGGTGTAGTTAATTCATATGATGATCCTGCAACTGTATTTTTAGATCCAAAAGAAACTGAAGAATTTAATAAGAGTAATGAAGGTAAAGCATTTGAAGGTATAGGTGCAGAATTGGGATACAGTAATGGGCAAATAATAGTTGTTACACCAATTGATGGTTCTCCAGCACAAAAAGCAGGTATTAAATCTGGAGATATTATACTTAAGGTTGATGGTGTAGATATTAAACAAACAGATAGTATTTATGATGTAGTAGGAAAGATAAGAGGGGAGGCAGGTACTACTGTTAAACTTACAGTTTTGCATATTGGTGCAAATCAGGTATCAGAAATCTCAATAGTTAGAGGTGAGATTGATTTACCAAGCATTGAATTAAAAGATGTAAAAGATAATTCTGATATTAAAATAATTGATGTTGGTAGATTTACTGACTCATCTGTGAATGAGTGGAAAAAGAATTGGGATAAGGTTATTGATCAAGCATTAAAAACCAATCCAAAGGGAATAATATTAGATCTCAGAAGCAATCCTGGAGGATACTTTGATAGTGCGGTTTATGCAGGAGGTGAGTTCTTACCAAAAAATACAATAATTGCAAAACATGAAGATAGAAAAGGTGATGGGAAAGATTATAAAGTTGATAGAAAAGGAGATATGTTAGATATACCTCTAGTGGTATTAGTTAATGGAAATAGTGCATCTGCATCTGAAATATTATCTGGCGCATTAAAATATCATAAAAGAGCAATTATAATAGGTGAGCCTACATATGGAAAAGGAACAGCACAAAGCATTGTTCCATTATCAAGAGGTGCAAGTTTGCATATTACAACATTGAAATGGTTATTACCTGATGGCAGTTGGATAAATAAAGAGAATACAATAAAGCCAAATGTAGAAGTTAAGTATTCTGAAGAGGATTTCAAAAATGGTCAGGATAATCAATTAAATAAAGCAGTAGAAGAATTAAGAAAGCTTATTAAGTAATTTATATAAATTTATTATATATATAATTATGAGTGCACAACAAGAAGATACATTAGTAAAAAAGAGTAAAAAAGCTATTTTAGTAACTTTTTTTATTATATTTATTGTTCTATTTACTTTTATCTCAGGAATAGTTACAGGATATTTTGTGTATACGAGATATTTTGTAAAAGAGGGAGATAATAATAACAATACTATTGATAATAAAATTACTGTTCTTAATGAAGAGAATACAATTACAAGTGTAGTAGAAAAAACTAAGGACTCTGTAGTCAGTATTGCTATATCTCAATTACAATTTACACAAGGACAAGGAGTTGTTGATAGTATTAATAAGATAGGTACTGGATTTGTTGTTGATAAGAATGGTTTAATTATTACAAACCAACATGTTGTTGAAACAGAAGGTGAGTATAAAGTAATAACATCAAATGGTGATGAATATGATGTTACAGATATATATGTTGATAATGTTAATGACTTAGCATTATTAAAAGTTAACTCTGATAAGTTAACACCAATTGAATTAGGAGATTCAGAGAAGCTAAAAGTAGGACAACTTGCAATTGCAATTGGTACACCACTTGGTGAATATGCAGGATCTGTTACTACAGGTATTGTTAGTGGTTTAAATAGAACTGTAGAGACAGGAGGTAACTTCTGGAGTAGTACAACTAAGACATATTATGATGTTATACAAACAGATGCAGCAGTAAATCCTGGTAATTCTGGTGGTCCATTACTAAATAGTTTAGGTCAAGTAATAGGTGTTAACTTTGCAACAACATCTGGTGCTGATAATATATCTTTTGCACTACCTGTTAATGTTGTAAAAAAGAGAATAGACGAGTATAGAAAATATGGTAAATTTATTAAACCATACTTGGGAGTAGAGTATCAATATATTAATGAATTTACAGCAAAGTTATATAAATTAGAGACAGGAGCATTTATTATTAGAGTAGCTGCAAATAGCCCTGCACAGAAGGCTGGGTTAAAAAGAGAGGATATTATTAAACAAATAAATGGTAAGGATATGGATCAATCTCTTGCTAATGCATTAAGAGATTATAATCCTGGAGATGAATTAACATTAAAAGTATCAAGAGAAGGTAAGGTGATAGAGATAAAAGTGAAACTAGGGGAGTCTGAATAGTATATTATAATACTATAAATCTATCTCTCTCAAATATATCTTTAACTATTCTTGATTGATGGTATTTTTTTACAATCTCATTATTAATACTTTCTGAACCTTCTAATATAATCGATTGTATATTAAATAGTTTAGATTGTTCTATTAAATCTATTATTAATTCACTACCTTTTCCTCCTCCTACTAATGCAGTTTTAGGTTCAAAATTCTTAACACTAGGTTGTAATTCTTTATACTCATCTTCTGATATATATGGCAAATTTGCTACTAATATTGTAGGTAGAGTTTTATCTATATTTGAAGTATTAGTAAGTAAGTTAGATTTAATTACTTCTATATTATTAATTTTATTGATTTTAATATTGCTATTAAGTAGTTCTATTGCATCATCATAGTATTCAATTGCAATTAGTTTTATATTACTAATATTCTTTTTTTCTAATTCCTTTGCAATAGATATTATTATTGAACCTGTTCCAGAACCTATTTCTATTATTTGTTTAGTATCTTTATCTATTCTTTCAATAGTCATATCTACTAATTGTTCTGTTTCAATTCTAGGTATTAATGTTGAACTATTTACAAACAACTTATTATCTTTAAAGAATGTATAACCTCTTATATATTCCCATGGTTCATTGTT
>CAZJKB010000034.1:0-7398 GCA_964546485.1 uncultured Candidatus Saccharibacteria bacterium
TTTTGATAAGTCCTTGAGCCCATACATAATGGCTAGATAGTGCTGATCTAAAGTAATATTGCATTAATCAAAATCACCATAATATTTAATTAATTTCCAGATATACTTTTATATAGTTTTTGTAAAGATCTATAATATATCATTTTCGTTTTAGATTTACCTATATTTAGGATTGTACTTATTTCACTAAAAGATAGCTCTTCAAAGGTTCTTAATCTTATAATTTCATTTTCTATTGAAGATAGTTTAAGTAACTCTGAATTTACTTGTTTTGCACTCTCATCGATCATCATTTTTTCTATTACATCAATATCTTTATCGATAACCTCTATTTCAGGATCTAAGTTAATCATACCTTTCTGTCCTGTTTTGAATATGTAATTTCTACTAATTACGAATAGCCATGCTTTAATAGATATTCCTTTATATTGAAATGTATTAATCTTTTCAAGAGCAGTTAAAAAGGCAAAGGATGTAGCATCTTCTGCAGTTTCTCTGTTACCAGCTATTGAGTACGAGTATCTATATACATCTTTTACATAATTCTCATATAGAGTTGAAAAGAATCTAATATCGCTCTTACATAACTCAACAAGTTTCATTTCATCTTTGTACACCATATTACTTAATAAAATAAATTGAATTTATAAATGTTTCGATATTTTTTTCAATATCACTTAGTATATAAGAGTCTGGATCTGTACTGAACACATCAAAATTTACTTGATAAAAGACTAATATATAATTCTTCTTTTCAGCATCGAATATTTTAGCTTGTGCACCATAAAGTAGTATCTTATTATTTTCAATAATCTTATCTCTTAATACAAAAATCTCTGTACAATTTGATTTATTTAGATCCTTTGGATCAAGGTAAACAATTTCTAACGAATACTCTTTTGTAACGAGATTATTATTGCTGTTTGTCATATTGATAGGTTTCATTTTGTATGGACAGTTATCTTCATTTAACAAATAGCTAATATTCTCAATAGGAGAATATTCATTAGTCAAGTTATAGTTATAGTATGGATGCATTTGAATACTAAACATATCTGAGTCTATAAAGATCAATTTATCATTAATAAAACTTTTGTTTAGTTTATATCCCTCTGGTAATGCGAATTTTATATTTTCATTCTCGAAATACTTTATATTTTCAAGATCTAGCTCTTTGTAGTCACTTCTAGAAGTTGCAGTATATTTCTCTATGATTTCAGTATCTTTTGAGAGTATTTCAGTATTAAATGTAAATAATTGTTCCTTAATATCTTCCGTTCTATCTAATATATCTATTTTTTCAACTTCAAAAGTTTGTGTCAAATTCTTTTCTGAACCATTTATTTTGTAAGTATAGATTGATTTCAAAGCCCCTATTTCATCAAAAGTATATACATTTTCTTCATTTCTTAAGTTCTGTTCGTTCTCATGAACAGTGAATACATATAAAAATCCCTCTTCGGTTGTCTCTGTTCTATATTCAATTTCTCTATTATCCTTTGGAGTTATTATTTCATAATATGATTTAATAGATCTATACTTTATATCATCAAATTTAGCTTCTGATTGTTTCTCATTATTTAAATGTATATTTGGTCTCTGTAAATAAAATTTGTGAATTACTTGTAATGTCGGTCCTTGATATTCATTTTTTGAATGATACAGCCATTGAGTATATTCATTACTTATTGATGTAGCATCATTTATAACAGAACCGTTTCTTATTGTCTTTGATTCACTTCTAGATTCAAGTGTTGTTTGATCAATCCAATTCATATATTCTATTTTCAAATCTTTCTGTGAATTATCATTATAAAATGTTTGTATTTCTTTTGTATATAATATAGAGTCTGCTTTTGTTAATTTTTCAACAGTATTTCTTATTTTAGTTAATGCATATGCTTTACTAATTTCATTTGTAAGACTAGTAAAGGGAAGTATAGCGACAATTGTGACAACTGTGACTATTGATACAATTAAAAAACTAGGTTTTATTAACCAACTTAATATATTGTGTTTATTTGATTTTGCCTTTTTAAAAAGAATTTTTTCATCAATATCTTTTTTAAGTTCATCGATATATGATTCACTTGGAATTATATCCTTCTCTATTGAAAGGTATGAGATATCTTTCAGAAAGTGTTTTAGTTTTTTCATTATTGTTATATTTAAATAAAGTTATAAAACATTAATCTAAATGTACACTAAAAGTCACAATTATTCTCAAAGTATTCAAGAAAACAGATGGTGACAGTAGTATTAATCTGTATAAGATGCAATTATATCGATCCGATAACCTAGTATGTCATAATATTATTTAAAATGCTTTTTGATAAGTCCTTGAGCCCATACATAATGGCTAGATAGTGCTGATCTAAAGTATACTGCCATATCTGTAGAACCTGTCCATATGTATTTCTTCTTAGTATATAATTCATCATTAGTATGAGATTCAATTATCTTTAATAATGAGTTATGAGAAATCTTAAACTTATCAAACAACTCTTCCCATTTTATATTTTTATACTCTTGATATAATTTTTCATTTAATGCAGGTGAATCTTTAAATGTATATCCTTTAGCTGGTATATCAGGTTTATTTCCTTTCATCCCCTCTTTATACCAATTTAGTTCTAATAATTGCCAAGCATACAGATGAGCTACTATATCTTTTGTAGTTCTATTATCAAATATATATTCACTATCTCTTTGTTTTTCATTTAATTTTGATATTAAATCCATTAACTTAGTATATTCATTCTGAGCAAATGATATTAACTGTTCTTTATTCATTGGTCTTGCCATATATTTAAAGTATAATTTTAATTATAGTATCTCTTTCTCCCTTTATTATTTTTTAGATTATAGTACTTTCTATATTCACAACCAATACCCTCCCAATTCTCTGCACTTAGTACAATCTTTTTATTATTATATGTTAAAAGATTTAACTCATTATCAAACATTCCAATCATATTATGATTAGTATCTATTGGATTGCAATTACAATTTAACATTTTCATTGTTGGTATTGATCCCGGACCAATTGGAAATTCTTTATATAGATCTATGTATTGAGGATATTGATATGCAATATCTATGAGGACTTCTGTCCATAGAAATTTTAAATTAAATCCAAATATTGGGAGTATTTTGTCAAGTGCATCAATAACACATTCCCTTTTAAATGTTTTAATGGTATCTACTATATTACATATAACCTTTGGATAGTACATACAAAAGAATTTCTCTCTCGTATTCCATTTTGATTTTTGTATTACACTTATTGGAAATATATATGCATTACCATATTTAGGAGATGATAGATCCATTAGCTTATTATACATATCTTGATAATTATTCAATGTTATAATTCCTAGCTTATCTATCGTTTGAGTATTACAAATACTTCTACAAAATATCATATTAAGAACCCATAGATGAAAATCATTTTCTATATGTTTTAGATGAGTATGATAGTGTATAGTTTGTCTATCTAATTCTCTATATATATTACAAAATCTATATTGTGATAATATATTGTCTTTCGTGTATGGGGTGATATTGTTTTCTTTGTTAATAAATATAGATATTCTTTCATCAATGAAATACTTTATATCATCAATGAGATCATTATTTAATCTGTTTGATTTATATATTCTTTCATCAGTATGTAATTCCCAATGTTTATACAGTTTCTTATATTTCTCAGATAGCTCCATGAATTAATTTTTTCATAATATATGAAGGATGTAAATGATATATATTCTCTTGTAAGACTTAATACCATATCTGGAGATACTATGTTAAAGTTATTTTTTTATACAAATATCTTTAAACTCCACGTCAGGGTTTATTACAAAAGGATTACTAGTTAAATTAAGTAAACAAAAATCTCTTTCATCATCACCATATACGAATGATTCTTTCCATTTAATATCAATATTATTTATAGTCAACTGAATCATGGATATCCACATAAATACTAGCTCTTTGCTTAAAGTAGATAAGAATTTTTCAGAAATTACCTCATGATTCAAAGGGAGGGACATGGACATTTTAGGGAACAATTATTTTGTCTTTGATGACAACCAAATTGCAAGTTTCTCCCATTGCGATATGTCTGAATTTTCGTCAGCCATTGGCAAATTAAGTGCATCACATTCAGCAATTGTCTTTAAATCTTTTCTAAATGAAACTATTTTGTCAATCATGTTGCCCTCACCTGCGGGTTCACTTTTAATTATTCCAACTAATTTTCTTGAAAATATCTTTGTTTGCTCTGCATCCTTATAGCAAGCGTAATTCTGTAAAACAATCGACTTATCCGTTTTGCCCTTCATTAAATTCATCAAATCCTCGAGTGTAAACCACTCCATAAGGGAATGCATATATGGCCCAGGAAATCCATTTAGTGCCGTAATACTCCAACCTGAATCCATAACTACAATTGGCTCTTTTAATTGTGAAAATGCCTGATCTGCTTTGAAAAGAGCTATCTCTTCTACATCTTCACCCTGTGGCTCAATGAGGGATAACTTAACCTGTTCCGCAACAATCTTATATTTACTGAGGTAGGATATCGCTGCTTGGAATTTACCTTGGTTACCTGTAACGATTTTTAGCATTTTTATTTAAAAATATTTTATTTTTGATCGAACTGATCTTTTTCAATAATATGTATTGAATATCTTAGATCGAACTATTATATTGTATAGTCAACTGTATATTCTGTCCAAGTTGCATAGCAATGCGGATTTAAACTCACCAAAAGTATAACATACATATGTAAAAGTATATATTTATACGAACCTAGCAAATAAGACTTCGAACCGAAGTAAAATTGAAAGACACGGAATTAATGCTATTCTAACGGGGTTTTGAAAATGTGAATATTTGGTTGCGGGACCTGGACTCGAACCAAGATTCACGGCTTCAAAGGCCGGTGTCCTACCTTTAGACGATCCCGCATCATTTACAAGAATATATTATACAATATATTTGAAAGAACCCAAAGCTATATTTCTTTAAACCACTTAATTATACTGTAATTTGATAAATCTGTGATATTTGCATATTTATAATTTAATATTTTTTCGCTCTCTAATATCTCAATCTCTCCTTTTTCTATATAACAAAGGTAATATAGATTTAGCATATCCTTATCATTGTAGTTAGTTTCACTAAAACCAATTAATTCACCTACATCTACTTCAATACTCAATTCTTCTAATATCTCTCTTTTTAGACTATCTCTAGTTGATTCATTCTCTTCTAGTTTGCCTCCGGGAAGAAAAAGTTTAATTCCATCGTTTGTTTTCTGTTCGATCATCAAGACATTATTTGAATCATCTTTGATTACTGCTATGCAAGCTAATTGAATCATTTCTTAATATTTAAAATATTATATTTGTAATATCCTAAAGAATATTTTACATTATATATAATGTCAATAATATTTAAGAAAAATACAACAAGTAGTAATAATAGGAAGAGAAATATATTTTCATATATTTTTAAAAAGAAAAGTAGTAATAGTAAGGTAAATAAGAGGGTTGCTGAACATAAGGTAAGAAGTACTTTAAATAAACTCGGAATATTCATTATCTCAATTATTGTTGTAGCAGTTATATCTTTAGCTTTATATTTTGCATTTACATTTACTGCAAATGTAAAGAAACAGAGTTGGAATAAATATAATATTGAAAATGTAATAGGTTTAAATGATATTCCTACTTATCCAAATTCAGAATATGTGTTTAAAAGTATTGATGATGAATATGTTAGAAAATTCATTAGTTTAGGTAGATCTATATATAGATTACCTCCTAAAACAGCATTAAAGGATGTATATGATTACTATTCTTCTAAATTAGTTGAAAATGGATGGGAATATATAGATACAGTACCACTTGAATCAGAAGATAAAAGGTTTGGTCAGTATTGGATAAAAGATGGGAAAGGACTAAGAATATATAACAAAATAAATGATGTATGGTATGAAATAATAACTGAACAAGAAGCAAGAACAGGTTTAAGTGATAGTATAAAAAAGGAGAATGAACTCAAATTACTATTATTAACAAAAGAATATGAAGATCTAAGGCCAGATTATCCTTGGAAATTATCTGTACCTAGTGAATATTTAATAACATATTATCCATCAAGTATGGGTAATTTACTCGCTGTTAGAATGAGTAAAATGAACAGTAAAGAGTATGTAGATATCATACCGATTGGATATACAGGAGCTAAGGAATTTGATTTACAGTTAGATGATTATCTAAAAGAATATAATAAAAAGAATAAAACAGATATTAAAGTAGTATCATCTATAATATCAAGTATTAATAATGAAGAGGCTATTAAAGTATCATTAATAGATAAAGAAAACTATTTAGAAGGATTTGTTACATTAAATAGGAGAAATAATATTAATTATTTAATACTATCATCTAATACTAAAAACCCACTACTTAACTATATTATTGAGAAGATAGAGCATGTAAGAAGTTCTTATGATGAAACGGAGTAGATTACTTATTAAAGTATGAATATATAGCAGTAGAGATTTTATTATTTCCAACAACCTTGTTAATCTCTTCTATAGATAATTGCTTAATAGTTTCTATATCTTTAAATGCTTTCATTAATTTCTTTCTAGTTACAACACCTACTCCATCTATATTATCTAATTGAGATTTTTGCATTAATTTACCTCTTAATTTCCTATGATGAGTTATTGCAAATCTATGTGCTTCATCTCTTAGATTAATTAATATTCTTTTATTCCTTAATACTATTTTTAACCATATACCTCCTCTATTCTCCCAAAACTCATCTATTTTCTTTTTACCGGCTCTTTTTAAATATCTACCTTTAGATATGCCAATTACTTTAATATCATTGGGGATTACATCAAATATATTACCTAATTGAGTATTACCTCCATCTATTAGAATGATATCTGGTTTTGTATTAAGTGAGTTATCATTATTATCATTGTTAATATGTCTAACTCTTCTACTTAATACCTCTCTTAACATCTCAGGATCGTCTGCCTTACCATCTTCTTTAATTTTGAATATTCTATACATACTCTTATCAATCATTCCATCTGTGGCTACTGTCATAGATCCAAAGGACATTTTTCCTTGTATATTAGAAATATCATAACATTCTATTCTATTTGCATTATCTATATTTAGCTCCTTTGCTAATCCATTTATCTCTCTTTGAGCTTTCATTTTTATATCTTCTAGATATTCTTGTTCAGATTTAAAATATGTATAGTTAATATCACTACCTAAATATTTTAAATCATTAATTTTATCTCTTAGTATTGCTGCTTTTTCATATTCTTGATTCTTTGAATATATATCCATTTCTTTTTCTAGA
>CAZJKB010000035.1:0-7381 GCA_964546485.1 uncultured Candidatus Saccharibacteria bacterium
TATATTTAATATTCCTTTAAATATTACATATAATTTATTAGGTTTAACTTTCTTTTTAAATACTATCATAGGATTTTTATATATTATATCCGATGTATATTTATACATATCATTTGCAGTTTTAATAGCTATTCTAATTCTTTTAGGTAAATATTTATATCCTTTCTCTCCTTCTTTTCTCCATGAATTATATCTCTCAATTTGATATCTAATTAAATTATTAAAATTATCTATCTTATCTTCTGGTATGTCATTAATAATATCTTGTTTATTAAGATTATATTTTCTTAAATCTTCTAACGGTATATATACCCTACCCCATTTTCTATCTTCATTAATATCTCTTATGAAGTTTATTATTTGCATGGATTTACCTAAATATTTTGCATAACTATCTGCTTGATTATCTTTAATACCTAATATTCTATTTATATATAGTCCTATTACTTCTGCTGATCCATATATATATTCTTCTAGTTCTTGTATACTCTGATACTCTTTTTTATATATATCCATCTCCATAGATTTTAGAAATGATATTGTCCAATCTCTATCAAATGAATATTTTTCTTCTAGCTTAAGAAAATTATTTATTATATTATTTGTACTTTGATGTTGAATATATTCATTTTTAAAGGTATTAAATCCATTTATATCCTGAGGAATTTGATCAACATAATTATCTGCAGTTCTTACAAATGCGTATAATATTGCAATATCTTTTTGTATTTTTTTTGGAAAAAAGAAAGAAGAATAGTAATATGTTGTGGAGCTTCTTTTAAATAGGCGTTGATTTTCCTTATCCATATATTCTCTTTATCATATTTGATGTGACTACACCTGAAAGTACTACAAGTGGAGTGCCAGTACCTGGATTTGTATATTGTCCAACATAGAAAAGGTTCTTTACTTTCTTGCTTCTATTTTTTGGTCTAAAGAATAGTGAATGTTTAAGTGTATGACCTAGTCCAAATGCATTTCCTTTATATGAATTATACATATTTTCAAAATCAGATACTCCTATTATCCTTTTATGAATTATATTCTCTGTAATATTTTCTCCTGTTTTCTTTTCTAGATCGTTTATAACAAAGTTAAATAGCTTTTCCCTTAATTCTTGAGTATCCTTTAATCCTGGTGCTATTGGGATTAATATGAATATATTCTCTTTGTTTTTGGGAGCGATAGAGGAATCTGTTTTAGATGGTGTTGATACATAATATTGAGGTGATATTGGGGCTTTAACATCTTCTATGCTCTTAAAATGATCTTTCCAACCATCGCTAAATACCATTGTATGATGTTCTAGGTTATTAATCTTTTTATTTATTCCTAAAAATATACATATTCCTGAAGGAGAGAGATCTGCCTTTTCCCAATATTCTTTACTAATACTTCTGTATTTATCATCTATAAGTTTGGATTCTGTAAATGCATAATCTGCATTTGAGATAACAATGTCATACTCTTCTGTTTCTCCATTTACTGTTATACTCTTTGCAATACCATTTTCAATGTTAATTTTTTCTACATTATAATTATATTTGAATTTTACACCTTGTTCTTTAGCTAATTTTTCAAATCCTTTTGATACAGAAAAGAATCCTCCATCAGGATAATATACATTAAGACCAAAATCAGCCCAGTTTATTAGATTATATAATCCAGGTACTCTATATGGTGATCCACCTAAAAAAACAACCATAAATTCTAATATTTTTTGTATTCTAGTATCTTTAAACTTCTCTTTTATACTTTGATGATATGTTTTATGTAATTCAAGTTTAAGAGGGTTTATTAGTATCTTTTTATTAATAAATTCAAAGATAGAATTATATTCTTTAAGAAGAAATTCAGGAACTCCTATCTCATATTTTTCTTTCATTTGTTGCATATGTTTAATGAATTGATTCCCTGCTCCTTTTTCTATTTTCTCAAATTCATTAGCCATATACTTTATATCAGGTTTTACAATGAGTGATTCTTCATCAGAGAAATATACTTTATATGCAGGATCTAATTTAATGAGATTATAGTAATCGGAAGGTTTTTTATTGAATATTTTAAAGAAGTATTCGAATGCATCAGGCATTAAGTACCAAGATGGTCCCATATCAAATGTAAAACCATTTTCTTTATATATTATTGCTCTACCCCCTGGCATGCTATTCTTTTCATATACAGTTACATTATGTCCATCTTTAGCAAGTATTGATGATACTGATAATCCTCCTAATCCTGCACCTATTATAGCTATTTTCATATTATAGTTTCATACTTAAATAATTATATATTCTCTGTCCCCCAAACATCTTCTCTTGCTTTCTCATGTAGTTCTATTGGTAACAGTTTAAGAAGATGATTGAATAGCTCTTCTTTTTTCCTTTGATCTCCATCTAGTACTTGTCTAACAAGTACTGGATATTTCTGATCTTCCGATAGTTCTTGAACTAAATGATTCATATGTTGAATTGCTCTTGCATGAGCCTCCTCCATACTGTTTTTATTTGTAAATACTGCAACTGGGGTAAACTTGTCTGGCCTTCGAATATCATTGGGTTGTTGTAATGTCGGATATGTCAATTTCATATTATAGTTTCCTTTCAATCATATAATCTGCTATACCTACTATGAATTTAAATCCATCAGTATCTTTGTACATATTAAATGTTTTATACATATGTTCTTTAGCTTGAGTTACTAATTCTAATGCTTTCTGTTTAGAATATTCTAATGAGCCTGTTTCTATTATTATATTCTGTATATTTTCAAATGTTTTAATATCTAATTCTCTATTCCCCAACCCTTTATTTAAAATATCTATCTGTGATTTATTACCAACTTTTCTTGCATATGTAGTTAATAGTGTTGCTTTACCTTCCATAATATCGTCCATATTAGATTTTCCTGTATCTTTAGGATCACCAAATACTCCTAATATATCATCCTGTATTTGAAAGGCTATTCCTGCAGGTATAGTATATCCCTTAAAATTCTCAATAGTTTCTGGTGTTTGATTTGCTAATATACAACCCAGTTGTATAGGGTTGTGATACGTATAATATGCAGTTTTATATTCATGCACTTTCATTACACTTTCAAGTTGTGCCTTGATATCTCCCCCATTATAAATATCTCTGCTTTGACCTGCTGCTGTTATATTTACAGTATCATTTATTGTTTTTACAAGTTTGATTTTTAAATCCTCTTCTATTTCCATATCAAGTACAAGATTTATTGCATGATGAACACCAACAAGAGCAGATAGTGTTGCAAGTGAGTATCCAAAATGTAGTGCATCTCCTGTTAACTTATTATCTTTAAAGTATTGTTCAAATATTCTATGTCCTGTTGGTAATGTTCTTCTTAAATCTGATTTATCATTAAAATCATCTATTAATAGTAGATATGCATGAACCATTTCAATTGCAATTGATACATCATATATTTTATCTAATGATTTTTCTGGCTCAAACATAGAGTATGATTCTAGTATAAATGAACCTCTAAGTCTCTTTGCCGGTCTTAATAAATAATCTGCAAATAGTTCTATGGCTGTATCCGAACTGGTGTGGTATTTATTAATAATTTCACCATATCTTGTATCTAAATATTTTGAAATTTTATCCTCTATTTCAACAATTCTGTTATTTAATCTCTCCTTAGCAAATTTAGCAAATGATTCCATATCTGTTAGTATAATATTATTTATGTAATATTATCACATTATGAAAATAAATATAGTTGTAAAAAGTAATGCAAAGGAAAATAAGGTGGAAAAAGGATTGTTTGATAATAGTTATGTGATATATACAAAAGAACCAGCTATTGATAATAGGGCTAATATATCAATTATTGAAATAATATCTAAAGAGTTTGATATAAAGAAAACTAGTATAAGAATAGTTCATGGGATTAGGAGTAAGTATAAGATAGTTGAGATTAGAGATAATTAATAAAGAGATATGTATATATCCCTCCAAATATTAGTCCTCCTAATGTATCAATAATATCGTGCTTTCTAAGTGCTAATCTTGTATATGCAATTATGGGTATTAATATTAAGAATATATAGTTAGAAATACTACCATTATTAAATATAAAAAATAGAGAACTAAATACAAAGGTTGCTCTTGCTGTATGTAAACTTGGGAATGCCCCTGCCCTAATCTTTTCTTTCCAATTTGTATATTTCTCAGCATTAGGTCTTGGTTTAAAAAATACAAGCTTAAATACACTTCCTAATATTTCAATACTCCAAACTAATATTACAAAAACAGTACTTTGAACATTGATTCCTAAGAATAGTAATATTAATATTGAAAGTATTGTAGGATTAGCTAAAGATGTAAAATCTCTAGTCTCTTCTTCTCTTTCATTCTCTTTATGATATCTATTAATATTAATACTTTGTTTTAATATATTTAACATCTCATACTTTATTAATTTAGAATATGTAATTATATTTTTAACATATATATATTCATAATGCTATATACTGTATTACATAACAGATATCTTCTAATATTTTTTAAGGATTTATTCATCCAAAATTATTTACAATGTATATAAATAATTTTAATATATTCATATGGTTATGGTTGAAGAAACACAATTAGATAGGATAGAGAATCTATTATTATCTTTCATAAATAGGGTTGAGGATAAGTTTGTTGAGATAGATAATAGATTTGAACAAATAGATAAGAGATTCACAGGGATTGAGGTGAGACTAGGTAATATAGAAGAGAGATTAGATAGTATGGATGATAGATTTGATAGACAAGATAGAAAGATAGGGGCAGTCCAAGATGCAGTTATGCAATTAAATGATAAAGTTGATGATATCATTTTAGGTATGAAGAAATTAGAAAATAGAGTTTTTAATTTAGAAAATGTAGTATTTAAGAATAATTAATTACATATATCTCCCCATATTCCTTGTTTTGTTTCTTTTGCTTTAGACTGAGCATCTTTAAATTCTCTTTGGTATTTATATGGAACTTTATATGTGTATTCATATGCATATCCTTTTTGTATTAATTCTAGATTAAAATTAATATTATCCTTAAATATATATACTAAATCTCTTCCATACTTATCCTCTTTATCTTGTGTGTTATCATATTCTATTGTTATATAGTTATTTAAAAGAATAGTTTTAGTATATTCACTTGCTTCCTTACCAAAACATTCTACCTCTTTTCTTGGATCTACTGTTTCAGGAGTATCCACACCTATTAATCGAACTTTACCTATACTCTCTAATTCTAATGTATCTCCATCTATTACTTTAATTACCTTATATGCATTATCTTCTTTTACTTCTACTCCTTGTATATCTTCGGGATTAGCTTCATCTTTGTATACAAATTCATTAAATATATAGAATATTGAGATTGTGATAAATAGGAGTATATATACTATATTTTTTTGTTTTGATTTATTCATTTACTGGGTTTTTGTAATAATGAAGTTTAGATTATCCATATAGAAATATATCTCATCATTATTACAATTATCATATATTAAATTTCTATTCTCTTCTGTTGTGTTCTCTAGAATATTATCATAACAAGAATAATATTTTATATCTAAATTTTTTATAGCATATTCCAGGGATTTATCTAGTATAACAAGTATATTTGTATTCCCGCCTGTTTGTTGAATATTCTGGATACTAATGTTTTTTGTAGTAATTATTTTGAGCTCTCTGTAATTTAAGTTTTCTTTCTCGGGTGATGTTATACCATTCATGAAATCAATATATATTGTATTAAGATGATTACTTGTTGAGATTATCTCCTTTGACAGTCCTTTTTTAGTTATGTTTGAAATATAATCAATATTGTCATAAATACTTAGATTATATGTATCATAATCAATTGCTCTCAAATTATTATGAACATATCCATTTGTAGAAAAAGATATTATTGCAAGATCAAAATCTTCTTGTTGATTAGTACTTTTATTAATTTTTACTACATTTATATTGTCATCACTTTTTATTGTTATATTTTTATCATATGTTACTTTTTGTACATGACTTGCCTGAGGAATGTATTGATATAGCAGTATGTATTCGTGAATTATCATTGATATAACAAGATAAATGAGTGTTGGAAGTATTGTTATACCAATTACTTGTAAAACCTTATTAGATTTATATGTATAGCCTAGTGCTATGAGAGAGAAAATTATGATGATTAGTATTATGAAGTATATTGGTATTTGTAAATTTACCATGTTTGTACCAATCTGTATTACAAGAGATATTAAAAGATAGATAATACATAAGTAGACAATGGTAATGAAGATTTTTAGAGCTATCTGAAGATATACTATGCTTGGTTTCTTTCCAGATGCTTCTATGATCATAGACAAAATATTTGAATTATTATCTAAATTATCACTTATCTCATTGATGATTTCTTTACTTACTACCCAATCACTAATATTAAGTATTAATTTATTTAGTATATTATTCATATATATCTATATTCAAATCACTTAATATCAAAAACGATGTTGTATTATATGTACAAGGATTCCCATCACTTTGTGTATACTTTTCTATATTTTCCTTGGTACACAAATATAATTGTAAATCTTGATTCTCAATATTAGGAATTAATTTGTTGTTTAATACTAGTATATATTGAGAATTACCCTCTTTATTATTAAAATGAATCCTCTTATCCTCACTTATACCAATTGTAAGTACTTTTGTTGTATTACCTGTATATAATTTCTCATACTGTATTTCAAGAATATTCCTATACTGAGTGAAGGAGTATCTACCAGTATAGAAGCTTGAAAAATCTATAATATCTCTATAGGCTAGAACTTTATCTAGAACATTATATGGTTTAATTGAGTTGTATCTGTCTGCAAGTTTCTGATTATCCTCATTAAATGCTGATGAAACTATTGAGATAGTATCATTCTTTTCATTTATATCTGTTAATAATACATAATTAAAATCAACTTGAGATTGTATTGATAGATTCTCATCAGAATTATAATTCATTTTTTTCATTTCATATTCATTGAGATTTGCAGACCATACTCCTAAATTAATAATTGATAGTGTACTTGTTAGGGAAACTAAAATGATTAATATTGATATTATTAATCTCTTAAGATTTGTTTTTTGTAACAATGTAATACAAAAAGTAAAGGCAATTATTAAGAGCAATGAAAGTGCAGATGTACTAGGGTAGTATGTTAGAGAATTTCTTGGAATAATTAGTAATGCTGTAATTATTGATAGTAGATAGAGTAGTAATATTGAAAGTAATATATAAAATATTAATTTTAGAATTATTGTTAATACTATAAATATTTTTGATCTATTAGTTATGGTAGATATTGTATTAAA
>CAZJKB010000036.1:0-3268 GCA_964546485.1 uncultured Candidatus Saccharibacteria bacterium
TATATTATGTAGGATTAGTTTCCTTGATAGTTCTTAAGGATATATTTAAGAAATATTTTAATATTCTTTTGGGTTTAGGTATTGGTTGGGGAGTCTTATTCACTATATATTTAAGATTTGTTGAACTGTTTTACATAAAAGCTATTTGTATATGGTGTTGGGGTTCAGTTATAATAGTGGCACTATTAACAGTCACTTACTTTTTATACTTAAAGGATGAAAAATCGATTAGAAATTAAATTACTTGAATTCATTTGGATTTTATTATCTGTTATATCTATTTCGAGTATTGTATTATTTACATTAGGTCGATTTAGTTCTCCATTAGTTTTGATTATATCAACAATTATAGTAGCTATTTTTGTAATCATTTTTAAACCCAAGATAGTATTTAAAGATGATAGATTTAATATCTGGATAGGACTTATTTTAGTATTTGCATTATTAATAAGGATTGGTCCATGGCAGGATTTAGAAGGAGGTCAGGATCAAGGTATTTATTTGATTATGTCCGGATTAATTGAAAGAGAAGGTGATACTATTGTTGAGGATAATTTACTCAATAAGCTAGATGAGGAAGATAGGGCTACATATTCAAAAGAAAAAGGCTGGTTATCATCTACAGCACTACGACAGATTGATAACGATAGTTATCAATATATTTTCTATCCATTATTCCCATCTTTGATGGCTATATCTAGCTATATATCTGGAGATAGTTTGAGATTATATACATTAACTATATTTGCAGTATTTAGTATCTTATCGGTTTATCTACTAACCATTGAGATATCAAAGAATAATAAAGCAGGGTATTTAGCTGCAATACTACTTGCTATTGCTCCTTTACATATGTATTTTTCAAGGTTTACTGTTACAGAAGTATTAATGATTACATTCAATATCTTTATTCTATATTACTTATTAAAAGGTATTAGAGAAAAGAATAATATGTATTTAATGTTATCAGTAATGATATTTATTCTCTTGCTATTTACAAAGATTACAGGAATAGTTATGGTCGTCTTTTTATCTATTGTATTCTTTATCTTACTGATTTATTCAAAGAAAGAGGATTATTTAAAATATATAATTCTATATTCTGGATATATATATCTATTTGTTATATCTTTAGTATTTTATAAATACAAAATATTCTATTTGTACACAAAATTTTATATAAGGGATGTATTCAGTATTATTCCAGAAAACTATTTTTATCTATTTTTCCTAATACTTCCTATTCTTGTATTTATTATTACAAAATATTTAAACAAATATTTTAAGGTTGTACTAGAATTGGTGTATAGATATAGAGTTGTTATATTATATGCAATATCTACATTCCTGATTGTTGCAGGTTTATATTTCTTTTATCAAATGGCATTTACAGATAAATATGATAATTCATTATTTGATTATTTCTGGGGAATGGCAGGAAGTGGTTGGATTGTACTTAAAGATACAGTTCTTATGTCCGTATTACTTCATTTAACTCCTGTTGGTCTTATATTTATTGCAATATTTTTCTATAAACAAAAGGATATTCCATCCCTATTACTATCTATATTTTTCTTAATATTCCTATCCTTTAATATATTTATTAATAAATTCACTCCATATCAGTACTATTATGCTAGATATCTTCTATCAGAAGTATTTCCTGTAGCTATGATAATGATTGCGATAGCTGTATACAATTTAAGAGATTATTTCCTTTTTAAATTAAATATCAAATGGATTCTAATTGCTATTTATATAATGTATGGAATGCTTTTTTCATTACTTCAGTTTCAAGGTGCACATGGAGCTGATGATGATTTCTTTAAAGAAGTTCAAACAAGCATTGAAAATAAAAAGGAAGATTTGATTATATACTATGAACCAACAAAGTTCTCATATAGCTATGTATTTGCTCCCCTTAGAGACTATTATGGATATAATAGTATTAGAACAGGTACGAAAGAAAATCTTAATCAATATATTGATAGTATTCCTCAATACTATAATTCAAATATATATATAATTACACCAGAAAAATTTGATAGTGATAATAGAGTTGAGTATATAAAAACACTTAAATATGAGAAAGGTTTCTATGCTGCAGTTGAATCTCCTCAACCTGAAATGACACATACAGTAACAGATGTAGAAATACCATATTGTGATAGATATCTACCTGAAAGATATTGTTCAGGAATATTACCTGTTAGATATCATAAAGCATATAGGGATATGTATTTATATATTATTAAGTGATAATATTAAATATACTGCCATTAATTTAATTAAGAATAGTTATGAAATTAGTAGTATTTTCCGTTTGTAAAAATGAAGAAGAAAATATAGGTAAGGTAATGGATTTGGTACCTAAAAAGATAGAAGGTATATCAGAAATTATAAAAGTAGTAGTAGATGATGGTAGTACTGATAATACAAGTGGAGTTGCTAAAGAACATGGAGCAATTGTTTTTAGAAATAACAATAGTAAAAAACTAGCATATGGATTTCAATTTGCATTAGATAATATCTTAGAAATGGATTTTGATATTGCTGTAAATATTGATGGAGATATGCAATTTGATCCTGCAGAAATTTCAAATTTAGTAAAACCTATTATAGATGGAAAAGCTGATTTTGTTGCTGCAAATAGATTTATTAACCCTCAGACAGGTGAATTTCAAAAACCCAACAATATGCCAATTTCTAAATTCTATGGAAATATACTGGGAGCAAAAGTAGTAAGTATGTTAACAAATAAAAAGTTTGATGATGTTACTAGTGGATATAGAGCATATACTAGAAAGGTACTTTTGAGCATAAATATAAATAGTAAAGAAACATATACACAAGAGACATTTCAGCTACTAGCTTCAAAGAGATTTGATATAGTTCAAGTTCCAGTATCAGTTAAATATTTTAAAGAGAGAAAATCTAGAGTAGTTACTAGTGTATTTAGCTATATTGCAAAATCTACATTAAATATCTTACGATTCTTTAGAGATTTTGCACCATTGAAATTCTTTACAATACTATCATTAATTCCTAGTGTACCAGGTGTATTCGCATCAGTATTTGTAGTTATACATTGGTTAAATACTGGTACATTTACACCATACAAATTTTTGGGATTCGCTGGAATATACTTAATAACAATAGGTATTATTATATTTATATTAGGTATTGTTGCAGATATGATAGATAGGATAGTTAATAATCAAGAAAAGATATTATACTATTCTAAAAAGAACTATTTTGATAGAAAGAA
>CAZJKB010000036.1:3368-6913 GCA_964546485.1 uncultured Candidatus Saccharibacteria bacterium
CTATGAAAATACTATTCTTCATTGTACATCCTGCTAAGTTTTGGTTATTTAAATATGTAACCGAAGAGTTAAGAAAGAAAGGTCATACTGTTGATTGGGCTATTACAAATAAAGATGTATTGGTAAATCTATTAGAAAGAGAAGGATGGGAATATACAAATATATTTCCTGAGGGAAGGAGAAAGAAATATGGTTTTCCATTACTATCATTAATTGTTAACACATGGGTAACACTTGTTCGATTATTTAAATATATGAAAGGAAAGAAGTATGATCTTGTAATTTCTGGAGATATTATCACATTTGTTGCATGGTTAAAGGGTATTAAATCGATAGTACCAATTGATGATAGTTTTGATGTAGTTCCTGAATATTCCGTTAGTTGGATGTGGGCTCATAAATTAGTAGCACCTTCATGTACAAATTTAGGTCCTTGGAATTTTAAGAAATTAGGTTACAAATCAAATCATGAATGGGCATATATTAATCCAAAGTACTTCATACCGAATAATAATATTGTTCGAAAGTTCCACAGATCAAATAAACCATACTATATTATTAGATTAGTATCTTTAACAGCTTCTCACGATGTAGGAAAGAGAGGATTGAGTGATTCTAATGTCATGAAACTTATTAAACTACTTGAACAATATGGAAAGGTATATATTAATGCTGAAATAGGAAAAACACTTCCAAAGAAATTGGAAAAATACAGATTAGCATTAGATCCATATGATATGCATCATGCTATGTATTACAGTTCCATGTTTATTGGTGATTCACAAACAATGGCATCTGAGGCTGGACTCATGGGAGTTCCTACATTTAGATGTAATGATTTCGTTGGTAGAGTTGCATATTTAGAAGAAGAACAAGAATATGGATTAATATATAACTATAAACCAGAGCAGTTCAATGATATGATTAAAAGTATAAAGAAGGTATTAGAAATGAAAGATTATAAATCTGAGTGGAAAAAGAGATTGGATAATTTTGCAAAAGATCATATCGATACAACTGAGTTCTATGTAAAATTGATTGAATCATATGATAAATCTAAAAGATAAAAATATACTGTATATAACTCATTCATATAAAGATTGGATAAAAGATCCAATTCAGATAATATCAAAGGAATTTAATCATGTTTATGTTTTAGTATTACATAAACCAATAGCAGATATATTAGAACTATTTTCTTTTCCAATTATTCTTAAATTAGAAGATTTAATATTTAAACAAAATCATAGGATATATACTTCTAAGTATAGAATTCAAAAGGATAATCTACCATCTAATGTTACTGTTATTGAAACTCCAATCTTTTATCTCCCTTTTAAGTTTTGGATAGATAGAATTGGTGATTTACATCTCAATGCTGTTATTAAAGTTATTAAGAAATATGGAATTAAATTTGATATGGTTCATAGCCATATTACATGGAGTGCAGGATATGTAGGAATGAAATTGAAGGAATTATATAATGTTCCATTTATATTAACCACTCATGGTAGAGATGTATATCAAAGACCTTTTGAATCAACAATGAGAATGAATAATACTAAGAAGATATTCTCTCTTGCTGACAGACTAATAACTGTGAGTAACTTTACCAAAAAGATAATGTCCGAAATACTAAGTGATAAATCCAGAGGTATAAGTGTTGTCCCTAATGGGTTTGTCCGAAAAAAGTTTGATAAAATAGATATTGATAAGGCTAGGGAAATAATAAATATTGATAATAATAAAAAGGTTATCACTATTGTTGGTAATGTAGAGAAGATAAAAGGGCATATATATTTAATAGAAGCCGTTAGAGAATTAGTTACCGATTATCCTAATATTCTTGTTATTATTATTGGCAATGGTCCAGATAAATTAATGCTCGAAAGTAAGGTAAAAGAATATGGTTTAGAGAACAATTTTAGATTTGAAGGAATAGTACCTAATGAAAAATTATATATATATTTAAGTGCATCAGATTTATTTGTTTTACCAAGTTTAGGTGAAGGAAATCCAACAGTAATGTTTGAGTCCCTAGCTTGTGGACTTCCTTTTGTTGGTACAAGAGTAGGAGGTATTCCTGATATCATTAACGATAATTGTGGAATAGTTGTTGAACCTAAAGATATTAATGGTCTTAAAGAAGCAATAATTAGAGGGTTATCTACTAAATGGAATAGAGAATCTATTAGAGATTATGCTATGCAATTTGAATGGGAAAATGTAACTAAGAATATAATAAATATTTATAAAAACTTAAAGTAGTTCTTTTTGTATCGTTCTATCTCTAAAGTCTATATTCTTTGGCAATGTTATAAATATTATTATGCCAATAATTGTTACAAATATACCTAGATATGTAAATAGAACAATTGAGTTAGTTAATTGCATAAGTATACCTCCAAGTGCAGGTCCTATTATATATGCAATATTTTTTATCATACTATCTGAAACCATAATTTCATTGTCATAACTCTTAGATTCAGATAAATAATCTGCAAATGCTCCTCCAAGTGCAGGATAAAAGAATCCACTTATAAATGAATAAAGACTGGATATAAATAGATATACTATTGCAGAAGATACAAGCCCTTGAGGTATTAATAATATTGAAGACAATATAAAGGACATAACAGCAGTTTTCTTTTTGCCAAATTTCTTAGTTATTGGATCTGATAATGCATATGCAAAAATACCAAATATAAATGAAAGTGCGAGTATTATTCCTCCATATCCTTCCAATTCTGGAGCAATTCTTGAAATTACAGGTGTTACTGTCCATGTAACTGCTTCTATTGAGTAAATTAAAATAATAATTATAAGTAATGGGGATAATTTTCTTGCTACAAGTAATAATGATTTAGTATTTTTTGTAATAATAATATCATCTTGTTCATGTATTATATTCTTTTCTTTTCTCCTTCTTTTACTCGTAAATATAAGTCCAAGTAATGCAGATGCAAATATTAATATTCCTAATAGTATATATAATATATTCATATCACTATACTTTTCTACAATTGTTGAAACCATTGTTCCAAGTACATATCCAAGATCATTAAATAGAGACATGAGTGCAAAACTACTAACATGAAATGCAGTTTTTGCTTCTCTAGAAACAAAATCATGAAATGCAAAATTCCATAAATCAGTGAATAAAGCCCATATTGCCATCCCTAATATGTATAATCCAATTGCTTTGGAAAATATAATAGTAAATGGAAATATAATCATAAGTACAATTGTATAGAATATCATTCTAATATAATTTGTACTCTTTATGTATCTATTTAGTATGAAATCCATGAGTATACCAAATACTGATGAAGAAGAAAGAATAATGCCCATTTGTGATTCACTAAGACCTGAATTAAGCATTACTCCTGGAATTATGTATGAGATTATTGCATTAAATAATGCTAGTGCAAAAAATATTATCCCAACGATAAATACTGGTACCAGTCCATTATAATATTGAGAACGGATATTATGAAGTTTAATCTTGATATAATTCATATAATTAATATAACATTAAATATAGA
>CAZJKB010000037.1:0-6517 GCA_964546485.1 uncultured Candidatus Saccharibacteria bacterium
TATATAATATTATACATATTATTTCTATTCTTACCATTACCAATATTTTTGCAATCTCCAAAATTAATAGAATATTCAAATGTATATAAGGATATTAGTACTAATTATGATTATGAAATAGATAATCAAGAAATTCATAATACTAATTTTAATACAAGTAATCTTCAGAAAGAGACTATTAAAGAAACTAATATTAAAGGTAGTGAAAAGGTTATATTTGATGGAAGATCGATTCACAATATTGAAGATAGTGTATATTCAAAGGAGAAATATACTTTTGATAAAGCTATTAATACTGTAAATGATAAAGGAGTTGTTGTATCAGATAATTCTACTTATGAAATTCCAACAAATACATTAAATGAGAGAGAGGTGATGGGTTTTTTAACATATTGGAGTTTAAGTAAATATGCCTCAATTGATTATAGTAAATTATCTACAATTGCATATTTCTCCCTTACTTGTTATGACAACGGGCAGTGGGTTACTGGTTCGGATCCAGGTTATCAAGGCTTTTATTCCACCAATTTTCAAAATATGAAAGCAATGGCCAAAGCAAATAATGTAAAGGTAGTTGTTGTTGTTAAAAACTTTGATAGAAGAAGTATCATGGAGCTTGTTGCAAATGATGATGGAGCAGGTGATAGATTAATTAACAATATTGTTAATGTAGTTAAAACTAATGGTTTAGATGGTGTAAATATAGATTTTGAATATGTTGCTAATGCTCAATATCCTGTTACTGATCAATTAAGAGCAAATTTTGTATCATGGCATGATAAGTTAGCAAAGAGAATGAAACAAGAGGTTCCAGGTGCTCATGTTAGTACAGATGTATTTGGATCTTCATCTGTTGGCTATACTGCATATGATATAGCAGGATTAGGAAAGACAGCTATTGATTATATTTTCTTTATGAATTATGACTACATAACTACTTCTTGTTATGATGGAAAGAGAATCTTTCCTATGTCTCCATTATATGGGAATAGTAATTGGAATGTATCATATCATATAACTGAAGCACTAAAGAAAGCTCCTGCAAGCAAGATATTAATGGGTATACCATACTATGGTATAGATTTTAGAGTAATGGATGCCGATAAAAGTCTATACAATGCAAGAGTCTATTACTATTCTGGATGTTCAGGATATATAGATACATACGGTGCAATTGTTGACCCTATATACGATCAATGGCATAACTCAAATACAATTAAATGGAATGATACTGAAAAAGCTACTTGGTACGCATATCTATATGGAACAGCATGGCATCATGGATACTATGATGATTATAGAAGTTTAACAGCAAAGTATCAGTTTGTAAGAGAAAAGAATCTAGCAGGGGTTGGTATTTGGGCTTTAGCATATGACTTTGGTAGTAATGATCTTAACAATGCGATTAGAGATAATTTCCAAAGAGCACCATTCATAATAGGTTTTGTATCATCAGTAACAGAAGAGCAGATTAATCAATTTCTTACATCAAACAGTCTTGTATTAATTGATAATTTAGGAAATAATGTATATAGAGTGAGACCAACTAGTGAATTATCATTTAAAGTAATTCAAAATATAAAATCTCATCATTATGTATTAGCAACAGACTTTGAAGGTAGTGCAGAAATAAGGACTATATTTAATATGAACAGTTCAGATAATGAATAAAATAATCTCTAAATCAATCCATGTAATTCTCTTAGCTATATTTCTATTTACTAATTTCATTGTTTTTCTTCCAAGTAATGTTAGTGCTAAATCAACATTTAGTGAACAAGAAGCAAGGAGTAGATTAAGTGAATTGGCTAGAAATGTAATAGATGGCAAAAAAGTATCTATTAAAAAAACAATATCTAAAGATACAAAAGGAAGTATAAAGAATAAATTTGTTGCATTTATTAAAAAAGATAGGGTAGATGATGTACTTAAAAATATAGAAGCTAAATCATCATCTATATCTCAATATACATACGGTGAGGTTGTTGCAGTTCCATTAGTTTTTGAAAATAATGAAATTTCTAATGAAAATTTAATTGAACTAGATAATAATCCAGATGTAATAGCAATTACTCAGGCAGTTGAGAGAATACCTATGGCTATAACTGCTCCAAATGATCCACTATTTTCACCAACTAATGTATACGATGTAAGTGTGCAATGGAATTTAAATAAACCACTTAATGGAAACTATGGAATTGATCTGTATTCTGCATGGGAATATTTAGATTCACAATCTAAACAATGGCAGGGTGATAGTAATGTCTTGGTAGCAGTAATTGATACTGGTGTAACATATGAGAATGGTACAAAATATGGAACTTGGGAATTCACAAAGCCAACAGAAATGACTGACAGTATATATGTTAATAGTGATGAGACAGCTACAAACAATATTGATGATGATAATAATGGATATGTAGATGATTATCTACTGTCATCTGTTAAGTATTGTTTAGATTCTAATTCTAATGGACAATGTGATTCACCTAGTGAAAGAACAAAGTCGGTAATAGATGATGTTAATAGTTTTTCTATTGTTGACTACCAATGGTATTGGGATCCATTTAATGAATTAACATCTTCGAATTGTACAAATGCTCCATATACCGATTATAGATGTGTTGCACAAAGATATTGTGAGACAATATCTCCACCTTCAATGGACTATTGGGGTTGTTATGATGGGGATATGTCAAAAGCATATGATTTAAATGGACATGGCACATCAGTAACCAATATTATTGCAGGAAAGATAAATAATAGTGTTGGAGGGGTAGGTATTGCTCCTAATATATCAATATTACCAATTAGTCTCTTTGGATATTACTATAATTCAGGAACATGGACGGGCTCATTGGGTGGTGACTCTGTGGGTGTTGCTACAGCTGTGGAATATGCTGTGAGTGCAGGGGCAGATATTATTAATATGAGTTTTGGAGGTCCATCTTATGATCTTTTTGAGGAATTAGCTATGAATAGAGCATACTATGAAGAAGATGTTTTATTAGTTGCTGCATCTGGTAATACTGGTACAGCATATGGAGATGTTGCTATGTATCCTGCAAATTATAAATCAGTAGTATCTGTTGGAGCTACAAATATGGATGGAACAAGAGCATCATATTCAATATATAAATCTGATGTAGAGATATCTGCACCAGTTGGTACAGGCATATATACACAATCATATACTTGCTATTTTACACAAAACTGTTTAGTAAATGGGGATAATACTCAGGGCACACCTAATAGATTTGAACAATTCAGTATTGCAAGAACAGCAGGCACATCATTTGCTGCACCACAAGTTTCGGCTGTAGCAGCACTACTTAGGAGTGCATATCCAGAAATGACAGCATCGAATATAAGAAACATATTAAGAATGAGTAGTACTCCAATTGGAAGTAGGTATAATTCCACAATAGGGTATGGAGTATTAAATGCAAACAATGCTGTTAGATTAGTTGATAATAGAGGTATTGCTATTGGAAAAGAGAGAGCAGTTGTTCAAGCAACAAGAGGAACAGATGGAAAACTAAAAACAAGATATTCACTTGATGGAGGTATTAGATGGACTGGTTGGTCAACGGGTTATACTAATTATGATGAGGTAGGGATGCCAAGTAATATTGATTCTAACAAATTCATAATGTATGTAAGAGGATATCAAGATCAACTATGGCAAACAATAGGTAGTATACAGAATGATAAACTTGTAACAGAGTCTTTCTCTCGAATGAGTTATTCACTATCATCTCCAAGAGCATATGTATTTGATAATATGCTCCTTTTAATGTTTAGAGGAAATAAATCAATTGGGTTAAATAGGGTGTTCTATAGAAGATCTAGTGATTTGGCAACTAGTTGGACAAGATGGTTAAATACTGGTTATGCTACTCATGCTATAAATATGGCCCAAGATCCTGTTTCAAAGAAAATTGTACAAACAACCAGAGGAACAAATGGTAGAGTTATGACAAGACTATTTACATTAAATGGGAATGGTTGGTATGGTTGGCAAACAAGTAACTATACTACTGGTGAAGTTGGAGTAGTAAGAGGTAGTTCATATTTCATACAGGCAATGAGAGGAACTGACGGTTATCTATATACAAGAAGAAGTAAGGATGGAAATTATTGGTATGCATGGTTAAGGAGTAATAGGATGACAAATGATGTTTCTATGGCATATACAGGATCAAGAATATATCAGGCCATTAGAGGGAGTGATAATAAAGTATATTTAAGATACAGTACAAATGATGGTAAGAGTTGGACGGCATTTTCATATTTTGGTATATCATCTATAACATCTCCAACATTACATTATGATACTGTAACAAAGAGGCTTTTCTTCTCAACAGTCCATACTAATGGTAAAGTATATACAAGATATAGTGATAATGGAGGATCTAACTGGTCTGCATGGGAATCTAGTATATCTGCAAATAAAGATGTAACATTTAGTAGTATAACTTATGGGCAGTAGAATTATGAAAAATAATATATATAAAATATTAATAACAGTAATTACCTTTTTATTATTCTCAAATTCACTATATGCAGCAACTTTTACTATTATTCCTAATTCAGGAACAGTAAGGAAAGATAGAGAATTTGTTACAGATATAATGATAGATACTAAAGGGGATAGTTCATTATTATCTAGGGTCGTACTTACATTTGATCATACAAAGTTGAAAGTAATTAAAGCTGAGAATAATGAATCCCTATACTGTGATTACCCTGAAGATAAACAGAGTGTAGATAATACAAATGGTGTAATTGTTCTTACAGGTTTTTGCCAATCAGGTAATGGGGTAGGGTATAAGACAACAGGTGAACCTGATCTTTTTGCAAGAATTACATATGTACCAATAAAGGCAGGTGATATAGAAATAAATTGGGAATATTCAGGTATTGATGAGGAATTCAAATCAATTATTATGAAAGATGGAAGTCCTACAACATCTATTCTCCTATCTGCACCTACAGATGCAAAATTTAAATCAGTAGATACTAATATTATAGTTACACCTCCACCTGTAACAGCTTTGGGTGTAACAATTAGTTGGACTATGATAATAGTTGGTATTATATTAGTAATTCTTGGAATAATAATTACTACAATATCATTAAGATATACATCAAAAAGAGGCTTAAGAACACTTGTAGAGTATGAGTAATATGAAAATAGCCATTATATATGACTTCCTATTATACAGTGGTGGTGGTGAGAAAGTATTAGAACAAATACTAGATATATACCCAGATGCAGAGATATATACTCTGTTACATAATAGAAAGCAAATAAGTGAGAAAATAAATAAGAATATTAAATATATCTCACCATTAAATAAACTTCCTTTTGTAAAACACTACTATCGTTATACTCTCTTTCTTTGGCCACTATTTATTGAACAGTACAATCTCTTAAGCTATGATTTAGTAATTAGTATATCTTCAGGTTTCTCATTTGGAGTACTTACAAATATTTCTACAAAACATATTTCAGTTATATTAACTCCACCTAGGTATACAAATGAAAAATTCTTTGAATACTTTTCATACAGGAATAGTATTGAATATGGAATAATACTTCTCATTATGCCATTTTTAAGGATATGGGAATATACTGCATCATTTCGTCCAGATCATATTATTTCAATATCTAATTTAGTGAATAAGAGGATAGAAAAATATTTTAGAAGAAAATCTGATATTACAATACATCCTCCAGTTGATATAACCCAATCATTTAATACAAAGGATAAAGAAAACTACTATCTATCCATATCACCATTTAAAGAATATAAAAATGGTAATCTAATTGTTGAAACAGCTATTAAATATTCTCTTAACCTAACAATTATAGAGCAAAATAATATATCACATAGATTAAAGAGAAAATTAATGAGATATCCTAATATTAAACTCATAAACAGGTATGTAACAGATAAAGAGAAATGGGAATATATATCAAAAGCAAAGGGCTTGATTATGCCAGGAATTGAAGAATTTGGAATTGTTGCTCTTGAGGCTATATCTTGTGGAACACCAGTAATAGCAAATATTAATTCTGGTACTTCAGATATCATTAATAAAGATACAGGAATACTATTTTATGAATTTACACCTGAATCTATATATGAGAGTATCCTTAAATTAGAAAATATACATTGGAATTATAAAGCAATGAATATGTTTGCAAATAGATATTCAAACGAAAGTTTTAAGAACTCGATATATAATTATATTAATGATATAATGAGTACTAGGAAATAGTAATTTACATAATCAATAGTTTTTGATATATTATTATTACCTCTGTGATGCCGAGATAGCTCAGCTGGTAGAGCATTTGTCTGAAGAACAAAGGGTCCCCAGTTCAAACCTGGGTCTCGGCACCATAATGCGAGAGTAGTTCAATTGGTTAGAATGGCACATTGCCAATGTGTAGGTTGCGGGTTCGAGTCCCGTCTCTCGCTTATATACATCGTAAACGATATATCGT
>CAZJKB010000038.1:0-6131 GCA_964546485.1 uncultured Candidatus Saccharibacteria bacterium
TTCATGTATAATATTACAATCTTAAGATTATATATAAATATATGGAATTAATACAGGAGTGGAATGATAAGCTATATAATGCAAAAAATTATGTATATAAGCTACCAAATGGATTAAAGGTATTACATTCAGTAGATCCTAAAACAACAGATACTACAATTAATATTCTCACAAAAGGTGGTGCATATAGAGATATAGAATTGGGACTTAAAAAAGGTACTGCACATTTCTTAGAGCATATGCTTTTTGGAACTCCCAATAAGGTGTTTAAAAGTGATAAAGCAATGGATAGATACACACAAGGGACTCAAAAGAGAGCTTCTATCGGATATAATGCAACAACATCAAGAAAGAATATCGTATTCTATGGCTATGCTAATTCATACTCTGAAGATAGGGTTATCAAACTACTATACTCTCAAATAGATTATCCTCTTGAGAATTTAAAAAAGTATATAGAGAAACAGAGAAAAATAATCATTGCTGAAAGAGCACTTGATAGGAAACAAGAAGATGATGAACTATATAACTATATTAACTTCTTAGTAGAACCATATCTTAAAGGTTATAATCATAATATTTTAGGTGAAATGGAAGATTTAAAAAGTATTAATCATAATGATTTAGAAAATTACTACAACAATATATTCTTTAAAGATAATTTATATGTATCCATACAATCAAATAAAGAGATAAGTAAAACAATTTGGGAATATCTAATGAAATTAGATGAGAAGATTAGTAAAAATAAAAAACATATTAAACATAGAATGGAGAAATGCATCAATAAAAGAAGAGTTGGTTTCTTTCAAGATAAATATGAAAATGGATTTAGAATAGAATTAAATACATTTTCACCTATAAAAAAAGAATATAACTATAAAGAAATAGCAATAGATAGATTCTTTTTTCAATTATTAAGAAGAGTATCATATCTATATATTAGAGAGAAACTAGGATTAGTATATTCATATTCTATAAATCATACATCATCAATATATTATAATACCTCACTTAATTATATGAGTATGAAGTCATCAAATGAAAATAGCAGTAAACTAGTAAAACATATTGGTAAGATGCTGAAAATAGAGATACCAAAGTATTTAAAGAGTAGGAAATGTATAGATTGGATGGAATCATTAAAGAGTTCTGAAAAGTTTCCACAAACAACATCGTTTGATAGAGATTATGCAGTTAATCTAACATATGCATTACTCAATGGATACGAAGTATTTGATAAAGACATACTCGTTAAGGAATTAATGAATGTTACTGTTGAAGATATACAAACTGCATATGAAAAATATATCCTAAACATTCCAAAGCATATATGGATAGTTTCAGACCTGGAGGAAAAAGATATTATGAACAGATTAGATTTAGATAGTATTATCTAGCATCTCTTAACAGTTTAAGGAGTAATTCCCTTTGAGTCCCAGTAGTAACATATGGTTTTAAATCATCATCGTAATATGTAGTTGTTATTTTTGTTTGCAATACTTTTCCTTTATATACATAGTGAGATAATATAATACCCTGTCTTGTACCTATCCAAGGTGTTTGATCGAATAAGAGATTTCCAAGTCCATAATAAATCATTTTATCCTTATATACTTCAAATGTTTGTGGCTGGTGTGCCTGACTACCAATTACAATATCTGCTCCATAATCTATTGCAGTTCTAAACACCTTCTTTTGATCTGGACTACTCAATGGTTTATAACAGATTGGGTATATACCACCATGCTCAGGGTATGAATAACATTCTTGGAATTGAAAGGTTATTATAATTGTATCAACATCTTTTCTTATACTTTCTATATCTTTTTTCATTTTCTCATTAGAGAATGAATTAGCTCCTGCATTTTTACTTGATGCCAAGGCACCTGTACCCAACATTGTGTCATAATAGTTATATCCTAGAAATGCTACTTTACTACCTTTAATATCTTTAATTAGGGGTTTTGCAGCATCTGTAGAATTAAGTCCTCCTCCATAGTAATCCCAACCCAATTTTTTATATGTTTCAATTGTAGATGTATTGTTTGAAGAGCCAAAATCATTATTATGATTTCCTGTTAATTCAACAATATTAATACCTAATTTTTTCAATGTCTCAATATGAGAAGGAACTGCACAAAATCTCATTGTTGCTGGATTAGGAATACAGTTTTCTGCAAATGATACTTCATTAGAAGTATGTACTAAATCTGCATTTGATAGAAATTTATATATCTTATCTGCTGCATATGAGTTACTACCACTTTTTTGTGTAGCAACTCCTAGTCTTCTAGAAATTGCAGTAACACCTGTCATATTAATTTTAAGCAATTTACTTTTATCCAATTCTAAGTTTATATTGCTATTCTTATATGCTGCATTGACTATATGATCTGGTATATTATCACTTAAGGTATATGAAACTTTTATACCTCCAGAGATATCATCAAGGAAATACTTTGAATTTAATTCCAATAGTTTTAATTTATCATTTAAATCATCGAACTCTATAACCCCTATATATTTACCTTCATTCTTTTCAAGAAATGTTGGAATATTATCATTTTCAATAATTTCTATATCAGCATTTATATATGATGTTAATATTGGTTTTATGGTTTTTGATTGTTCTTTGTTTACAACAAATTTATACTTTGATAATTCACTATCTTTAATTCCATCTGTGATCCAATATGGGTGACCTACGAATACTAAATATGTATATCCAAGATTATCACTGTTATCCTTAAGATACTCTAAGCCAACTTTATACTCAGAATTCTCCACAAAACTAAATCTCTCTTTCTCTCCATTACTCATAACACGAAGACTGTCTATTATTGCTGTACGGGTCTCTTGATCTATATTGTTTTCAAAACTTAACTCATACTGCTTAAAAGGTATAATAAATTCAACACTACTACCTTCTAGATATGAATATACTTCATTAATATTTCTAAAGGTAAAATCTTTTTTAAGAAAAACAGATAGGATAATAGATAATGATGTTAATATGAGAATTATTACTATATATAGTATAATTCTAAAGAAGAAAGAGTTACTTTCCCTTTTTGTATTAATATGTATACTCTTCATAAATTGATGATATCACAATAATATGGGAATTAGTACAATTGGAAAATATAGGATAGAGTATAGTAATCAAGAGGAATTCAATATTATTTTTGAAGAGATATTTCTTGATGGTATATATATACCTAAAATAAATAAGAGAAATAAAGATATAAACATTGTTGATATAGGTTCTCATATCGGCCTTTCCATTATATATTTTCATTCACTCTTTCCACTTGCAAATATAATAGGCTATGAACCTAACCCCATTCTCTTCAAAACATTAGTGCAAAACATTAAAAAGAATAGTATTGAGAATGTTAAACTATATAATAATGCTATAGATATAGAAGATAGAGATATTGATTTCTATATATCGGCAAATGATGATTGGTTTAGTACTGGAAGTCCATATAAGGAACAATGGAAAGGAAAACAGATAAGAAAATCTATTAATGTTAAGAGTTTAAGTATAGATAATATATTTAAGGAGATAAATGAAATAGATATCTTGAAGATAGATATAGAAGGTGTTGAACATAGAATAATTAATCAATTAGTAAAATATAAAGATAGAATTAATAATCTCATTATTGAGATACACCCTACAAATAATAATGAGATGGAAAATACATTAATGAATATTTCAAATGTATTTAAGGATATTACATATATACAGAATAATAAGGTAATCAAAAGCCCTAAATTAACAGATATTTTTATTATTAATGCCTCTAATTAGATATTGCACTAGTAATAAAATTACTAATATATTTAAATATACTACCCCTTACAATTGAATATAATTCAATGGCTAATTTATCTGCATCATGCCTAATTAAACTCCTGTTCAATTTATCACCTTTATCTTTTTTAATAAATGTATTACTTACAATATCCCTTCGAATTACTATTGTTTTATGATATTTTTCACCTAAATCGTCAACTAATTGATGTTGTTTATCTTTTTTATAGATATCAATTATTCTCTTATCTACATTTCCATTATTTATTAGAATATAATCTAATCTTTTCTTTAGGTATTTAGTAAGTTCTTGTACAATTTCTGCTTGTGTTTTACCATTTGTTTCTCCCTTTTTACTCATTAGATTAGGTATATATATAATTCTTGCTTTTGATTTATGTATTGCATCTGTCATACCATCAACTAAAAGATTAGGTATTATTGTAGTATATAGATCCCCTGGCCCTATTATTATATAATCTGCTTCTTTAATTAACTGCAATGCCTTAGGATTAGCAACTACTTTACCAGTAAGGGAAAGTTCTTTAATACCTGATTCATTATCTGATTCATCTATATAATGTTCTCCATTAATAATACTATCATCATTATATATAGCTTTAAGTCTTGTTTTATCTAATGTTACAGGAACAATATTTCCTTTAATTCTAAATATATTTTTTAATTCCTCAATAGCTTTTTCTTCACTCCCAGTTATTTTAGTTAATCCTAACATAATGAGATTGCCCAATGTATGACCTTCAAGTCCATCTCCTTGGTCAAATCTATATAAAAAAATCTTTCTGAGTATTTCATCTGATTTAACATCAGACATTGCAATTATGCTTTTCCTTAAATCACTTAATGGAAGCAATCCAAAAACATCTCTCACAATAGCATTACTACCACCATCATCCATCATAGAAACAATAACTGAAAGTTCAAACTCTGAATATCTTTTTAATGCATTAATAACTACAGAAGAACCTGTTCCCCCACCTATTAATACTATTTTCATATTTATTATCTATTAAATAATCTGATATACTCTGAGTATGTCAAAATTAAATAAGTTAATTAAATCCATACCCCTCCCGCTTATATATCTATTAATTATATCATTCTTTGTATGGGCAATATACAAAAATATTAAAGACTTTGATTTATTGTTACATACTATATATCAGGCAGATGTAATAATCCTTATATATACACTTCTACTTGGCCTTGGAAATATTGCTATATTTAGTCTAATACTTAGAAAAGTATTCTCACTTATCTCTTCAAGATATGATTTTCCTAAATTATTTGAAAAAACCCTATCTTATCTACTCATAAATATTAGTACACCTATTGGTGTAACAGGAGGTTCTGCATATATAGTAAAATATCTTACATCATTAGGTATTACTCAGATTAGAGCATTCTTTGGTATTGTTATTAGTAACTTAGTCATAAATATTTCTTACTTTATAATATTAGCATTTACATTATTATATATATCAAATTCTAATGATCTACTTGAATATCAAGAGATTGCTGCAATACTAATTACACTTCTTAATTTAGCGATTGTAATCCCTTTATTATTTATCATTATTCTTCCAAGATTTAGTAAAAATACTGCATATTTCATTGTTTCAATTATTAATTCATTTACTTCTTTTATATTAAGAAGAAATGTTATAAATATGGATAGAATAAATGAATATATAAATGAAGCAATAAGTATATCGAATGGATTTACACATTCAATCAAGGCATTTATTAAGATGTTACCATTGAGTACAACCTATCATATTATAAATATAGGTGTATTATTTTTAGCTTTCTATTCATTAGGTACAGTATTAGATCCTTTCCAAGCAATATCTCTTTATGGAATTATCTTCCTATTTACTGTAGTTTCACCAACTCCATATGGAATAGGTATTGTTGAGGGACTTGCACACAGTGCAGCTATTAATATGGATATAGATCCTTCAGTATCTCTTGTTGCAATAATATTGTATAGGTTTGCAGTATTATGGTTACCATCAGTTATTGGATTATTTACATTAAAAGAGAGGAACAGATAATAGCTCATCCCAATTTGTAGTATATCTATTACTAAAATGTCCCTTTAGCATATAATCATTATTATTTTTCTGAGAAATGAATGTACTAGCAAGTTTAATACTACCTGCCCATCTATTATTAATATCATCTATAGATTCTAGAATTTCTTTCTTTATATTCTTTTTAATATCATTGTTAAACATTGAGATTGTTATATCTTTAGGCTTATGTAAATTATTAAATACAATAC
>CAZJKB010000039.1:0-6117 GCA_964546485.1 uncultured Candidatus Saccharibacteria bacterium
GAGATGTACAGTATGCACTTCCGTTTCTAATACAGTTAATCATGTATGCAACACCGGTTATTTATCCTGTCTCTATTGCTGGTCAATATCAATGGATATTATCATTAAATCCAATGAGTGGTCTTGTAGAAATGCATAGAGCAGCACTTTTGGGAGGTACTATTAATTGGGAACTATTTAGTATATCAGCTATAATTACCCTAGTTGTTTTCATAACAGGATATGTATATTTTAAATCAGTAGAGAAATATTTTGCAGATATAATATAGTATGAAAAAAGATATAGCAGTAACAATTGAGGGAATTGGTAAGAAATATGTAATAGGGGATAGTGAGAGATATTTAGCTCTTAGAGATAATATAGTAAAAGCTATTAAATTACCTATTAATCTTCTTAAAGGAAAAAAGTTTAAACAAAAGAAAGAGTTTTGGGCATTAAAGAATATTAGTATGGAAGTTCAAAGAGGAGATGTAGTAGGGATTATTGGTAGAAATGGTGCTGGTAAATCAACACTTCTAAAGATATTATCTAGAATAACTGAACCAACAGAAGGAACTATCAAATATCATGGAAAAGTATCCTCACTACTTGAAGTTGGTACAGGGTTTCATCCTGAACTAACAGGGAGAGAAAATGTATATCTAAATGGTGCAATACTTGGAATGAGTAAAAAAGAGATAGATAAAAAGTTCAACGAAATTGTTGAATTTTCTGGAGTCAAAGAATTTATAGATATGCCTGTAAAAAGATATTCATCTGGTATGCAAGTTAGATTAGCTTTCTCTGTTGCTGCTAATTTAGATTCGGACATTTTAGTTATTGATGAAGTATTAGCTGTAGGAGATGCTGAATTTCAAAAGAAATGTTTAGGTAAGATGGATGAAGTAACTAAGGATAGTGATAGAACTATATTTTTTGTATCTCATGATATGGGTGCTATTAGAAGAATATGTAATAAAGTTGTTGTGTTAGAGAGAGGAGAGATTGTATTTTTTGGAGAGGTAGATAAAGGAGTCGAGCGATATTTACATGATGAGAGGTTATCTAATGCTGCAATTACTTTTGATTATGATATGTATAAAGATAAATGTCATAAATTGCAAATGCTTTCTGCATCTATTGTTAAAAATAACAAAGTGAATAATTCATTTATATATGGTGAGAAAATCGATATAAATATCGATTTTGAAATAAAAAAAGAATTTACCGGTGGTCTTATATCCATAGAAATATTTAATACAGAGGGAATATGTGTTTTCTGTTCAACTTCTAGTGATTATCATGGGCATTTAAATCATACGTATAAAGTAGGGGATTATAGATATTCTTTAAGTATTCCAAATGGTATGTACTTAAAACCAGGGAACTATATTGTGACATTTCAATCAACAATTCCAAAACAGGAGTTTTTACATATGCCTGTAGAATCAGTATCTTTTCAGGTTAATGATGGCAAGAAGTCTCCATCCTATCTGCTTTCCCATGGTAGAAAAGGAATCATTGAACCTAATTTAAAATGGGATATTAATTTATTAAGTAAATAGTATGAAATTTCCTAAAGCATTTAGAAAAATAGTTATGATAATAAAATATGATATTCTAAATATTAGAAAGGATCCAAAAGAATATTCCACAATAGTTGGTGCTTGGTCAATGATACCTTGTCAATATGAGGCATATTTCTTATGTATGAATAAATATATTAATGATGGTGATAGAATTCTTGATGTGGGATTTGGTTTGGGTTATGGAATGAACATTATGTCAATTAAAGCTAAGGAAGTTCATGGAGTTGATATTGATCAAAAGGTTTTAGATTATTGCAATACCAATGTTTTAGGTAAAAACTATAAAGTTAAAAAATTATCACTATATGATGGATATCATATTGATTATCCTGATAATTATTTTGATATTGTTTCTTCTGTAGATGTTTTAGAGCATGTCGAGGATTATCATAAATTTTTAGATGAATTACTCAGAGTCTCAAAAAGAGGTGTTTTTATTAGCACACCTAATAGAAGACCTGAATTTACAAAGAAAGATGGTTCACCAAAAAATCAATGGCATTTAAGAGAATGGTCATATGAAGAATTAGATTCTATTCTTAAAAAACATGGTAAAGTTGATTGGAATTTTGAAAATGGTCCATTTAATGGTCCTTTCACTATTTCAAGTAAAGTACAGGATGATACATTGACTCTGACACCATTTATACATAAGAAATAATGAATATTAAGAGTATAGTTAAAAATTTTATTAAAAGGTTTTCATCTAAATATCTTAGAAATGTTTTTAATACTCGATATAGTAAAAATGTATTAATTGTATATTTGATTGAATCATTTAAGCATTCTCCTTCTTCAGATGAGTTTCTATTTCATTCAAGTAGAGTTAGTTGTTATCTTATTGCACAAGCTTTCAAAGAATGTTTATATAATGTTGATGTAATTGGTTGGAATGATATAGAAACAGCGAGCAAAATAGATAAAAAGTATGATATTGTTATTGGTCTTGGAGGTGCATATTCATATTTAATAGAAAACAAATCAGATTTATTTAAAATAAAAATATACTACTCCACAGGTGCTCCTGCACATTATCAAAATGAAGCAGAAAAGAAAAGAATTGATGAAATAAATATTAAATACAAAGCTAATTTAAGAGTACAAAGGTACAACGATGAAAATGATGATTTATTAAAATCGAATGATTATATTATTTCATTAGGAAATAAATATTCTGCAAATAGGTATTTGAAATATACTGATAAGAAGATCTTTGAAATTAGTCCTCATACTTATTTAGATCATAATTTTTATGATTCAAATAAGGATTGGAGCAAGGTAAAGAATAGTTTTATGTTCCTAACAGGCAAAGGTAAAGCCCTCTGCTGTTTAGATTTATTATTAGAAATTGCCAAGGAAAATTCGGACATACACCTTTATATTTGTGGCGTTTTTGATGGAGAAGAGGATTTTGAGTCAATATTTTATGAATATATATATAATACTCCTAATGTTAAATTTATTGGATGGTGTGCCCCATATTCTAAGGAAATGGAATCTGTCACTAGTTCATGTGCTCATATAATCATGCCTGTTGTGTCAGGAGGAGCAAATGGATCAGTATTAATTGGTATGACTCATGGACTCATCCCTATTCATTCAATAGATAGTGGTATAGACGATAATGTAAATGGATTTATTATAAATGAATATACAAAAGAATCAATATTAAAAAAAATGAACGAAGCTATGAACATGTCTGAATTGGAATTTCGGACAAAATCTTTAAATGTGCATAATCTTGTATATTCTAAATATACAGGTGATTTATATAAAGAAAACTTTATTAATATAATAAAAAATATTGAAAATGAAAATAGCATTCATTAGTTCTTCACATCATAAAAAATCTGAGGCATTTGATTATATAGTTTCTGATTTATCTACTAAATATAATGTAAGTAGATATTGGGATGAGGAATGGATAGGGGGCGATAATTTTTCTATTGATGATGTAAATAACGGCAATTACGAATGTTTAGTTTTTGCACAAGTATATCCTAAACCAGAATTACTCAAAAAATTAAAATGTAAAAATATACTATGGCTACCAATGTATGATTCTGAAGTTAATGCAATGGATTATAGATATCTTAAGCTAATACCGTTTGGTATAAAAGTTATATCTTTTTCTAAACTACTTCATACAAGATTAGTATCATTAGGAATGGATTCTACATACTTACAAATGTATATAAAACCACTACCTAGATTAAATCTACAGAATAAATATTTAAAAGTATTTTTTTGGAGTAGGCATGAATATATTAATTGGGAATTAGTTAAAGCATTATTGGGAGAAGATTTTAAAGGAGAAATTATATTACAAAATGTTCCAGATCCTAAGAATACTTTTATTATGCCTTCCGATGAAGATATTAAAAAATATAATATTAAACTAATTACTGAGTGGTTACCTTTTGAAAAAATAATTCCTATTAGAAATCAATGTGATATCATTATTGCTCCAAGGATGTATGAAGGAATTGGACTTACATTTATTGAGTGTATGAGTGGAGGAGTTGCTGTCATATCTCCTAATACATCGACGATGAATGAATATATTAAAGATGGTTATAATGGTTATTTATATGATATAAATAAACCTCAAAGAATTAGTTTTGAAAATATACATGAAGTAAAGGAAAATGCATTTAACAGTATGAAGAAAGGTTATGATAGATGGGTTCAGGATAAAAAAGTATTAATAAAAATAGTTGAAAGAAATGTAGTAAAAAGATATACATTAATACAACTTGTATTAGGTCTTCTATATGTGTATGTATTTCCAGGTTTATCTAAATTGAAAAAGAAGTTATTGAAATGAGAATTTCTATCGTAACCCCTAACTACAATCAAGGTGAATATATAGAACAAACAATAAAAAGTGTCATTAAGCAAGAAGGAGATTTTCAAATTGAATATATAATAGTTGATGGAGGATCGAGTGATTCTTCATTAGATATAATCAAAAAATATGATTTAATTATTAAGGAAAATTTTCCAAATATTCAATTTAAATGGATATCAGAGAAAGATAATGGCATGTATGATGCAATTGTAAAGGGTTTTAGTATTGCAACAGGTGATATTTATGCATGGATTAATGGAGATGACTACTATTTACCAGGTGCTTTTCAGTATATTACTGATATTTTTACAAAGTATAGTAATGTTAATTGGTTGAAGGGTATTACAAATAGGCTTGATGTGGATAATAAAATTAAAAAAGGGGTACTATATGAATACAAGAAAGATCTCATAACTAAAGGTGTTTATGGTACTTTAACATATTTCATTCAGCAGGATAGTGTATTTTGGAGATCAGAACTTTGGAAAAAAATTAAAAACGAAGAGATAAAAGATTATAAATTTGCAGGTGATTTTAGATTATGGCAATTATTTGCTCAATATGAAGATTTATATACCTTTAATAAGGAAGTCAGTGTATTTAGAAAACACCCAAATCAAAAAAGTTCACAGATAGAAAATTATTTAAAAGAAGCAAAGAGAACTATTAATTATTCATATATTGAAGGCTATTTAATAAAGAATATTTTTAATTTACAAAAGTTACTTGGTTTTAAATTTATTCATGGAAAGGTAATTAGATAAAGTATGGATAATCCCTTAATATCAATAATAATACCCGTATATAATGGTGAAAGTACTATTGAAAGAGCTATTAACTCTGCACTAAATCAAACATATAGAAATATTGAAGTATTGGTAATAGATGATAAGTCTACAGATAATACTTTAGAAGTAATATCAAAAATAAGAGATAAAAGATTACGAATACTCAAACATAGTGAAAACAAATCTGGTTCTGCTGCTAGAAATACAGGTATTAGAAATGCAAAAGGAGAATATATTGCTTTCCTAGATGATGATGACGAAGCATTACCTAATAGGATAGAACTGCAATTTAACATGCTTCGTATCATTGGGGATAGATATAAAGCTGTAACTTCAAATTATTATATTCAAAATAAATCTACCTGGAGATTAATAAAGAAAAATCAAAATGCACAAACCATTGCTAATGTCTTAATTATGAAAGAAGGTTTAGGTGCAATGGGTTCTACATTAATGATACATAAATCATTGGTAAATGATGTTGGATATTTTGATGAATCCTTTAGAAGACATCAGGATATTGAGTATACAATTAGAGTGTTAAGGGTAACAAAAATAGCAGTTGTAAATGAACCTTTAGTTAAAATCTATGGTCATCCTGGTGCTCCAAGTGCAGAAAAGATTCTTCAGGTAAAAGAACATTTTTTAAATACTTTTAAGAATGATATAGAAAACTTTAGCATTGATATACAAAAGGAGATATATGCTAGACATTGGTTACAGGTATCTCGTTTTTTTGCATTAGATGGTGATATAAAGAATACATTTAAATATTTACTAAAATCTATTAGGTATTCTATTGTAATATCTGATATTATTAAATTCATACCAAAAGAAACATATATTCTAATACCAATATATTTGATTAAAGGAATAATTTTTGGTAAAAGAAAATGGCAAAAGTAGATA
>CAZJKB010000040.1:0-6080 GCA_964546485.1 uncultured Candidatus Saccharibacteria bacterium
TTTTCTAATATATCAATTTGTTTACTTGAGATACTTTCTCTATTTATCATATCTTTAATATATTGTTCTGTATTACTCATTTGTTTTGTATTTTAAGTTTAAGTTTTTTAATTATTCTATTATGTATAACCTTTATATTATTAATAGTTGTATTAAGCCTGTTTGCTATCTCTTTATTTGATTTATTTTCGTAATATTTTAGTGTTATTATTGTTTGTTCTTTTTCTTTCAAACTATTTATATATTCTTTAATATAGTTATTATCTTGTTTGATAATTTTCTCACTTTTATCTATCTCTTCAATTTCAATATCTTCATTGTATTGAGTATTTTTAATATCTATTTTATATTTTTCTCTTAATTTATCATTAATTTTATTTCTAACTATCCTAAATAGATATCCATCAATATTATTTGTGCTTAGATTATTTCTACTATTCCATAGTGCTAGAAACGACTCAGATACAATGTCTTCAATATCTTCATACTTAGGTATTCTCTCATATACATATTTAAATATTCCTCTGTATTTAAGTTTATAGTATGTTGTAAACTGATGAGTATTCATTAATCTAAACTTCCAAAATCTTCAAAGTCTTGAGTATAGTTTAATTCATTTATGTTTTTTGTTATATCGGATATTGTATTTTCTATATCTAATTGTGTTTGTTTATCACTAGTTGGTATTCCTTTTTCATCTTCTAATAATAGGTCGTCTTCGTTGAGAGTAGGGATGTCTTCTAGGTTATCAGTATTTATTTCGTTAACTATATCACTAGATGATTGATCAATACCCTTATTATCTTTTAATCTAGATATACTAATAGCTACTGTTGTAGCTATTAGTATTACAGATATAGAGATGATTATTATATATTTATTCATAATTCTCTATACTATTTTTAATTATTCTTAATTTGAGATAGTATTCTGTGTAGTTCAGGTTTTATTTGATCATTTACTAATACCCTTATCTCTAATGCTGTTTCTCTTGCTTTAACTAGGTTGTTTTTTGCATTAGTTATTGCTTGTCTAAAATCACCCTCACTATTCCCACATGCATGATTTTTAGAATTATTTAATTCTACCATTACGGAATTATATTCCTGTGCAAATGTTTGAGTCATTGTATTTAATTGAACTAAATCTGTCTTTAATTTTGATACATCATATCCTTTTGATTCAAGCTTTGATACAAGATCTGATACCCTTTTATATATATTTTGATATCTTTCTATGTGTCTTTGTCTGTTTTGTTCGTATCTTGTAGTTATTAAATTGACCCTTTCTGTTACTAGTGTACATCTATTAGAGATTCTATCCCTAACAGGTGTAGATTCTTGTGCGAGTATTGGGGAGAGAGAAGATAAACTAATTACTATCATAGTTATTAATGATAGGAATATTTTAAAAGAATTATTCATATATTGAATATTATAATTTAATTACATATATATAGTCGTAGGGGGTTACATAAATAATATATCAAGTAAAAAGAATAACGAAGGTATTTATCCGTCCTATAGTATGTGTTATAATATCGTGTGAATAAAAGTGTGATTAATACAATTAAATTAGCAATTCTTGGAGGTTTACTTGCTATAAACACAGCAGCACCAAGAAGCAATGTTGAGGCTATGGAGATAAATCCTTGGACAAATTTTAAACGATATAGCCTAGTTTTTCCTTTTAGGGGATATGAAGTTAATAGAACATATAGAAGAGAGGAAGTACAGGCAATAGAGATGTCAAATATGTATATTCTTTCTGATGATGAAAGATTTAAGTTTCTACCTCAAATTCTAAATTGGGGAATTGATAATAATTTTCATATTGCATGTTCAATGGGGGGAGCCAATGGTGAAGCATTATCATTGGCACAAAAGCTACCTGCAAAAACTATTATTTTCAATTTTGATATAGATTCATTTAATACAAAAGATTTTCCTGTTGCTCCTGAAAGTATATTTAATATGTATATGCAAGGAGGAGTTAAACTTGGGCCTGAGCAATATTTTTATCAAATTTCTGGAGATATTAGTAAGAATATTTCTGGCGGTTGCGATTCTGTTTACCATACTGGACCATATGTTGATATTTTCGAAGAACAATTAAGTGCTTTGAGTCATGCTCTTAATTCTGATAAGGGTCAAGGTATTGTAACCTTGCATCCGCAATATTCAGATCTTTCAACTATTACAGATTTTTTGCCAGCAGGTTCAAGTGCAAGATTTATGGCAATGGAATTGCTAGAAGAGATTGAAGATTCTAATTATGATATAGCTATACTAGCACAGAAATATGGAATTCCTTTGCCACCTTGGTGGAATAGTAATTTAAGGTTAGACCCTCAGGCAATGAGGAGAACTTCAATTATGTTTGCTTCTACATATTTAAATCAAAAAATGTTAAGTAATTATGGATTAAAAATTCAAAGTATTGATTATACATCAATGTCCGAGTTTTATGAGGTTCCTGGGTCTGTTGCTTCTACTTTCTTTGTTACTCCTAGGTATGAAGATTATTTTGAAAATCAAATGTCTTTGCCTCAGAATGAAATTGATGGAATATCATTGATGGATGATTTAAGATCTATTCAAATAGTGCTTGAACCCAATACAGGTATGAAATATAGGAGATCTGATGAAATAAAGGGATTTACCATTGATCCGATGGTAGTCACAAGTTCTTTGTTAGGTTTGAGTGCACTTCTATTTATGATTATGAAATCCAGAAGTAGCAAATCATTTGTTTAATAGCTAATATCGCCTATTAAAAAGTAATATTCTTTAATATTGTTTCGTAATCTGTTGTTAACTTATCAAATGATGTAGATAGATCTCCAAATGTAATTGCGTATAGTTCACCTTCAACTACTGTATATACATACATATATTTCATTTCTAAACCACTTACTTTTGCTGTAAAAGTCATAGCTTTTGCATCATACCCATCTATTTTTAAATCTTGTGCATTACCTATCTGCTTAACATCTGTAAATGCAGATGAAAATATTTCTAATGATTTTGTAACTATCTCATTTAGATTTTTTGTTCCATAATTTTCTGTTTTAATCATAAAACTGGAAGTATTCTTCATATATTGTACAGGTAATACAGATCCTTCTACTGGATTCCAACCTTCTGGTACTGTTACTTTCAAATCTACTTCTTTTGTATTTGTTTCCTCTTGTTGTGTATTCTCTTGTTGATTATTATTTGTATTATTTTGTGCTTTATCCTTTTGTGTATATGAATATGCAAAGTATCCTAATACTGAAATTATGACAATACTTGAAATTATAATTATGAGATTTTTCATGAATGTTTATTTATATATTAAATATACGAATATATTACTACTAGTATTATATTTGTCAATTTATATAATATTGCAACCTAAAGTTTACATAATTCAACTGTAAAGTGGTAGTTGCTACTCTCTCATTAATATATGATGAGATTAATTTAATATTAGTATATACTTAAGATTATGAGTTTTAGAAAGAATTTAGAACATTTAAGAAAGGAAAAGGGTTTGTCGCAGGAGGATTTAGCATTTAAATTAAATGTTTCAAGACAGGCTGTTTCTAAATGGGAATCGGGAGGTACATATCCTGAAACATCTAAGATGTTAATGATGTGTAAACTATTTGATTGTACATTAGATGAATTAATGCAAGAAGATATAGCTCAGTTAAGAAGTGACGAAGTTAAGAAATATACCGTAAATGATCTTATTAAAGAAGGAACAGATCTGATTAGGAGATCTTCAGATATGATTAATGGTATGAGTAGAAGAGGTTTGTTGAAGTTTCTTTTTGAGTTGTTTGTACTATTTATATTACTATCATTTATAAAGATTCCATTTAACAACCTGTATCAGTTAGGTTGGGATGTATTTGTACACTTTGGAGTAACTGTTGGGGGATTATTGAGTGCAATATGGAATATTGTTGTTCAATGTATATACTATATATTTGTAACTATACTTGCTGTATATATCTATAAAATTAGATTTTTAGATAAATATGAGCAACAAGTCGAAAGAATTAGTGAAAACAAAAAATCACAAGATATTGATATTCAAACTGATGAAAAAAAGGTAGAGGTTACTAAATATGATTTTGGTATATTTTCATTAATTGCTAAGTTAGGTATTTTAGGTATTAAAGCATTTGTTTTTCTTTTATTTATTCCTACAGTTATTGCCATATTATTTTCTATTGCAGGATTAGTAATTAATGTTTCTTGGATTATTAATGGTATTGTATATTTAAGTATATCTATATTCCTAATATCCTTTATTATATTTTGTGCAACTATTCTATATATTGGATATAACTTTATTCTAGATTTAAGAAGTAGATGGAATATGGTCTTCTATATTCTCCTTGTTTCAGTTGTTGGTTTTGGTATTAGTATGGGAGTAGGGGCATTGGAGATAAAGAATTTAACAATATCTCCAAGTGTAAATGATAGTATTCAATTAAATACTAAAAAATATGAGTATAAACTAGAAGAGGATATGTTTGTATTTCCATATTGGAATGTGGAATATATTGAAGATAGTTCACTAAAAGACAGTATTAAAATAGAGATTGCATGTTATGAACAATTTACTGAATGTAATGTTAGAAGAAGTACTCAAGAGAAGAATATTTTAATTGTAGATGATACAGTTAAGGAGATTTCATTTAATCCCATCTACTCATTATTCTTAGATGATTTAAAGAATAAAGTTATACATGTAAATTATGAGAGTCTTTTTCAAGCAGATATTAAAGTATATGGAAGTAAAGAGAATATACAAAAAATGAAAAAGAGTATAGAGAAGAGATATGGTGGATATTAGTGAACCACTTGAGAAGAAAGGAGACTAGGATTGTTTGTTAATTCTTCAATTAAATACGGGTTTAGAGATTCTAAAAGAAAATCTAAATCCGTATCTGCAAAAACTGACGGAGTGTTATATGTATCAATGTAGAAATTGTTATCTTGTGTTATTTTTATCGTTAATTTTGGTCTTGGAGAATAAATTGGGGGATGCATATCTGTTGGTATATATTTTCCTGTATTTGTATTTAGAATCGGTTCTATTTGAAATAGTTCTAGAGGAATTAACTGTTCAAAATTCTTAATATATTGTCCTCGCGGGCATTCTAATCTTAATACTGCACATTGAAAGTCTCCAATCTGAATGAATCCTAAACATTTGCTAAATAATGTTGTTTCCCCTGTAGGATTATTTACAGGAGGTCTGCTCCATCCATATATATGACCTACTTCATACCATTGAACAATGCCTGGACCTCCTAACTGCTCCAATACACTCTGTTCTATGTGTAATTTCTCTATTATCATACCCTATATTATACACCTATGTGTTTTATTTAATAATAATATTTGGTAAGACATCTTCTCCAGAATTAAGGATCTTTGTAGCAATATTGAAATTTTGATGTTGAGTATATTCATTAGGAATTGCAAAGCAATACATACCAGCAGATATTGCAGATTGTACTCCTAATTCACTATCTTCTAGTACTAAACAATCTTTTGGTTCAATATTTAATTTTTTTGCAGTTAATAGATAAGGTTCTGGATCTGGTTTATGGTTTAGACAATCTTCTTTGGTTACTATTACATTAAACATATTGTATATCCCGATATGTGTTAGTATATCCTTTGTTGTTTCTTTTCCTGCTGATGTTGTTAATGCTATTGGTATATTTCTAGAATATAATTCTTTTATTAATTCGATTGTTTTATGAAATACAGGTATATTGTTTATATCTTTTGTAAACATTTCTTTTTGTAGTTTTCTATATTCTTCAAAATCAAAATTATGTTTACTTAAGAAATAGTCTTTATATTTATCAGCACTTCTACCGATGATGTAATTTAAATCTTCTTTAGTAACGGTGTATCCAAAGTGTTTAAATGCTTGAGTAACTGAAGAAGCTACTAAGCCTTCTGTATTAATGATTACACCATCTCTATCAAAGATTATTGCTTTTATATTTGGTTTGTTATTCATGTCTTATCTTAGCAATTTTTTCGCATTTTGAGAATTAACAA
>CAZJKB010000041.1:0-6066 GCA_964546485.1 uncultured Candidatus Saccharibacteria bacterium
TAAAAATATAAATAAAAGTGCACATGTTAGCATTTCAGAGAGTATCCATGTACTTTCAATATATGGAAGAATCATAAATGTTGTATCCACCATAGGATATCTAGTTGGGGCAAGGTAAGGAATTACATATCTTCCAACTATAATATCTAAAATCCAAGAGGCAAGAAAAACAACAATACTTAATATTATTAACTTATTTCTTAACACGAATGCATACATAGATTACATCCTTTCAACAACATCTATTCCTAAAATATATAAAATCTTTTTAATACTCTCTTTTGCTATATATATCAAAGCTAATCTACTTGTCTTCAATTCCTTATCTTCCTCATTTAAAACATTATATTTATTATAAAATTTATTAAATAATTCGGACATATTGAAGACATATTTTGTCAATAAATGTGTTGTTCTTCTTTTGCATGCAACTGCAATCTCATTATCTATTTTTAATATATGCTTTATTAACTCTATCTCCTCAGTAGTATTATAATAACTTGCAAGATCGTTTATACTATTATTCTCATATACATATCCTGCTTTTTCAAGGATTGAAGTTGCCCTAGCATATGCATATAAAATATATGGTGCAGAATAACCTGTAAATGAAACAAAACTTTCCGGATCGTAATTTATATCTTTATGAAACTCATGGGATAGTATTGCAAATTTAAAACTTCCAAGTGCAACTTTTGTACTAATATCTTCTATTTCTTCTTCATTATAATTTTTCAAATCCTTAATAAGTTTCTTTGCATAATTTTTCATTTCAGTCATAATCTCTTCGTATCCTAATTTCTTCCCCATCCTACTACTTGTCTTTTTTCCACCAAATAACAACCATCCAAAACCAATATGCTCATATTTACCATCTAATTCAGGAGAGATTAGCGATAAGGCTTTAATCACTGCTTTAAAATATGCAACTTGCTCAACAGAAGTAGTAACAATGCTATGATCAAGGTCTGGATATTCTTCAAACTTCTTTAGTGCAAGTCCCAAATCCTTAGCAGAATATGTAGGAATACCTTTTTGTGTTACAAATACCCAAGTATGTAATTTATACTTTTCTTTATCTTCTTTTTTTGGAAAAATAACAGACCCATCAGTATCTTTTTCAAATATTCTATCAATATTCTCATTAACATATTTCAAACCATTCTCCCATACTTCACTCTCTGGATACTGCCTATCATACACAACTCCTAAATCACTAAAGAATTTATCTTGATATCTAATACAAATATCTCTTGTTACATCATATAGTTCAACTAATTCATTAGACTCTTTATCATATAATCTTCTATTTAAATCCTCAATCAACTTTTTATCACCACCATCTTCTTCAAATAGTTTATTACCAAAGCTGTAACATTCACCTATATATACTGCAGTTTTTATCAACCCATTCTCTATTTCATATTTTTTAATATAATCTGATGTCCTAGATATCTCACCATTACTAAATCCTGTATTATAATCAAAGTTTAATCCTTTCACTGCAATACCCCATAAACACTTTGCTACATATAAACCAATATCTCCAAAATAATTTGTTTTAATAACATTATAACCAGATGCTTCAAATATCCTAGACAAAGAGAGACCTGTAATCGCACTCTTAACATGCCCTATTGTAATACCTTTATGTGTATTAGGTTGACCAAACTCAACCATAATCTTTTTACCCCCACCAATATTAATACTTTCAAAATTTTCATTAAATGAATTAATAATATTTTTAAAGGTGTTTGTATCAATATAAAAATTAATATAACCATTTCCAGCAATTTCAACCTTACTAACACCGTCAACTTCAAATTTATCAACAATTTCAGATGCAATATCCTTAGGATTTCTCTTAAGCATGCCTGCTAATTGCATACTAATTGGAGTAGATAAATCACCCATTGAATTATCAGGAGTCTTTAATAATTGGATATTAATATTATCAATTCCATACATAGAATTAATAATCTCTTTGAGCTTATGTTGTATAACCTCATTCATTATATTGTACTAATAATAATTTAATACGCACCCGGCAGGAGTCGAACCCACAACACCTAGTTCCGAAGACTAGTGCTCTATCCAATTGAGCTACGGGTGCACACCGTACCTGAACGGAATTGAACCGTTAACCTTTGGTTCCGCAAACCAATGCTCTATCCAATTGAGCTACAGGTACATTATACATCAATTATAACATTGAAACTAATAATTAATTAGTGAGATTTATACTTTTAAGTGGCGTACCCGGCCGGACTCGAACCGACAACCTACTGCTTAGAAGGCGGTTGCTCTTCCAGTTGAGCTACGGGTACACGATTTGAGTATTATACTACAAAATATAAATATATAAAACATATATTTTATAGAATTTAGACCAGAACTAAGTGAAACAAAAATTCAGAGCTATTACTATATTGTACAAAACTCATATCAAGACAAACATTAAAAACCTAGACAAACCAATATATTACAAACCTAAGCTAAGTTATTATAGGTCCCCTAATTTTATACTATGGAACAATTACAATATTACCTGTATATGTATACAATATACGACTCTTTATACTCAAATATCTATCAATTACATCATAGCTCGGATGATTATACTCATTATCTAATCCAAAACTACATATTACATTTTTAGGACTGATTGCATGTATAAATTCATTGCTAGAAGATGTCTCTGAACAATGATGCCCCACCTTAACATAATCAATATTTTTAATATATTCACCATATAAATCTATCAACTCACCCTCCCTTTCTTTTTCACTATCTCCCATAAATAATATTCTAGTATTATTTATATTTGTAATCACTATTATTGATGTATTATTAATCTCTTTAAAATCATCCTCACACACCTTACCATTAGTAAGTACATCAATACCATTACTATTCACATATAAATAACTGACATAATATATACGAGACCCCTTCCTATTTAGTTCCTGAATATAATAATTATAATCTCCAACATATTTACAATCATTAGGGATATATACATTCTTAACATCATAATATTTAAGTAAATAATTCAGACCACCATAATGATCTTTATGTGCATGAGTAATAATTAAATGATCTATATTTTTTGTAAACAATGGAATATATTTTGAAAGATTAAGACTAGTATAATCAAATTCTCCAACATCTATCAAAATAACCTCGTTGTTTATATATATCAGAGAACTATCTCCTTGCCCTACATTTAAAAACACAACTTTATCACTCACTCTACATGAATAACTAATAATACATATTAAAGAGATAAGTGAAACTAAAAATCTTTTCTTCATTTAAAATATATAATACTTAAATTAAGCTTAACAAAGAATTGAGATATAAATTCAAGTAAATATAGAAAAGAGAAAGATATAATATGTCCTAATGATAAGATATAAGTACCTAATCGATCATGAAACATTGATACAACACCTCCAACAAATGTAATTAACATAAGATCATCAATAATAAATAATAATATTGAATTTACAAAAATAGACATAAGACTAAATTGTTTAAAAATTAAAACTGATATAGGTAATGTAGAGATAGTAGCAGATACTGTACTGATAAAGTTCTCCCCTAAATTTTTCAATACAGTTTTTTGTAATATCTTAGTTACAACTATCAACCCGAATGTTGCCAAACAAGAAAGTTGAAAAGAAATATTAAAAATATAATACGGTTTAAATAGTAATATTAAAAACGCAGAATATATAAATAATGAGTATGCATGCACAGGAATTCCTAGATTATATGCAAATATTTTAAGAATATACATCAAAACAGCTCTAGTAATAGATGGTGCAAAACCTCCTAAGAGGGCATAAATGATAAGCATCACCCCTATTATTATATCTCTATATTTTCTATTTACAAAAAATAATAACTTATCAAAAATTAAATATATTACTGAAACATTAAAACCTGAGGCTGCTATTATATGTGTAGTTCCAGTTAGAATAAACAGATTAGATGTTTGTGGATCAAAGGATAGATTATCACCCCAAAGTATACCGATCATAAATTCTGCATATGGAGAAGGTACTCTCTTATATATATTATAATTAATACTCTCTTTTAGATTATAAATACTATATAAACCCCTATCATTATCTTGAAAGCACTCATATTTAAATATACGAAATGAATAATATATATTATTTGAATACAGATATTTATAATAATCAAAATTATCAAACAAATATGGTTTCACTAATTTTCCTGAGAGCTTGCAAACATCACCTACCCTAAACTCAACATTTCTATCAAGTTTTACAAATAGATTTAATCCATCATCAGTTCTAACATAATATTTTATAGATTCATTCGATATAACAGGAGGCTTAATAATTCGGACAGATATTTCCGAATTATGCTCAAGATATTCACTACTTTTGTATTTATTTAACAAGAAATACTGGAAAATTAATACAAGTATAATATATACATATATAAATACTAACTTCGTATTAATAGCTAGATGCATATTTTACTTTTCATTTTTTCAAGTGTACTTTCTCCTATACCAGATACATTAAGAAGATCTTCAATCTTTTTATATGGTCTACCTTCTACTATCTTTTTTGCTGTACTATCACCAATTCCAGAAATAGTTGTTAACTGACTCACAGATGCATTATTAATACTAATACATGTATTTGATTTATCTACACTTACACCTAAAACATCATCTAATCTATATTTAAAATCTAAAACAGTACATCTTTGTTCTTTCTCATATGGAATATATATCTTCATATTATTCTGTAACTTTGCAGCAAGATTGACATTTCTTTTAACATAATCAATCGCATAATTCTTAGAGAAACCTCCAGCAGATGATATAGCATCTTTAACTAATGAATCATTTTTCAGGCAATATACATTAGGTTTCTGTACTGCACCATTTATATCAACAAATATATCGCAATTATCTATAGGACTAATTATTTCTTTTACGGGATTATATATAGTATCTATATCGCTAACAATACCATGAGTTGAACCCTCTTGATTTTTAAATACTATAACCCCTGAAATATTCAAGATTATTACAACAGCAACAGAGATAACTACTCCTAATATGAATGATATGATTATCCAAAAATACTCTTTAGGTTTTTTAATATGTATCATAAATACATATTAAATCATTAAGATGAATAAATACTTAAATATTGATGAATTTGTTGTTAAATATTATTGACTAATTTTTAACTATATCAATAGAAAGAATCTTCACAGATGATGTAGGTTTCCCTTGTGAATCTGTATTAACACTCTCTATTTTATCTACAACATCAAATCCAGAAGTTATCTTTCCAAAAACAGTATGCTTTCCATCTAAATACTCGGTATTAGAATTTTTTGTAGTAATAAAGAATTGTGAACCATTTGTATTAGGACCTGAATTTGCCATTGCCAAAACATATGGAACAAATTTTTGCTTACTTCCTTGACCATCGATATATTTATATCCAGCATATTCTTGATAAAAATCCTTTACTGATTCATTCTTATATTTATCTAATACATCTAAAGAATAGAAAGATCTAAGAAATGTTGCTTGATATACTTTCAATTTTCCAAGGCCAATAGCATCAGCATCTATCTCATCCTCAAATTTGTAACCAGGTCCACCCATACCTGTACCCTGTGGATCTCCTCCTTGTATTACAAAATCTCTTATTATTCTATGAAATGTTAAATTATCATAAAAACCTTTTTCTGATAGATATACAAAACTATTAACAGTAATCGGTGCATCATCTTCAAAAAGATCTATTACAATATCTCCATAGTTAGTTTTTATTTTTGCAGAGTAATTATAATTACCTAATTGCATAGCAGGAGCAGAACTATTATTATCCATATTATTGTTATTATTAATATTATCTAAATTACCTAAACCTCCATCTAAGGTTGGTGCACCACCAGAGCTATATGAAATAGCAATAATAATAGCCATTACCAATATTCCCAACATTGATAACAAGGGTTTCTTATTATCCTTCACTATATCCATGAAAGTAGATGCCATAT
>CAZJKB010000042.1:0-5967 GCA_964546485.1 uncultured Candidatus Saccharibacteria bacterium
CCATATTTTGCTCCAGGAGTTAAAGTACCATACAATGCACACCCAGAAAAATATGATGGAATAGTAACAAATGTTTCTTTACGAGGAATAGAATCCCAAGGAATGTTAGGATCTGAAAAAGAACTAGATATTAGCAATAATCATGAGCAAGTTATGAGAATAGATAGAGATGCGAAACCTGGAAGCACATTTGCAGCTACCTATAATCTGAACGATTTAGTACTTGATATTGAAAATAAGGCACTTGCAAACAGAGGAGATCTATTCGGAATGATACATGTTGCCAGAGAGATCTCAGGACTACTAGGTAAAAGATTCAATGAGCCAGAGGTCATATACAAGACAATACAAGATATTGAGAAAGATTTTAATCCAAATAATATAGATACACTTCCTATAAAAGTTGAAAACAATGCACAAGCAACATGTAGTAGGTATACAGCAATATCTATGACAAACATAACAGTTCAAGACTCCCCAATATGGTTAAAGATTGAACTATCAAAAATAGGAATGAGACCAGTAAATAATATTGTAGATATAACTAACTACTTGATGTACTTAACATCTCAACCTCTACATGCATTTGATTATGATAAGATAATTGCAAAACAAAGTACCAAAGACTATGCACATATTATAGTTAGAATGGGACATGATAATGAAAAAATAACATTAATTGATGGTAAGGAAGCAACTCTTGATAACACAATGACAGTTATTAGCGATGAAAACAATGCAATTGCAGTAGCAGGAGTAATGGGAGGAATAGATACAGAGATAGATATAAATACTAAAAATATATTAATAGAATCTGCAAATTTTGATAGATATAATATTAGAAAAACATCTATGAAGTTAGGTGTATTCTCTGAGGCTGTACACAGATTTACAAAAGCATTAGATCCTAATATTACACAATCAACACTTTATCAAACAATTGAATATATAAAAGAACTTTGTCCTCAAGCAACAGTAACATCACCAGTAATTGACAATTATGAACAAAAATATGAGAGCAAAGTCATTACATTTAGTATTGAAAATGTAAACAGTCACTTAGGAACGTCACTAACAGTAAATGATATAGAAAGAATATTAAAGAATATAAACTATAATGTAGAAGTAAATGGAGAAGTTATCACAGTAAAGGCATTAAGTATAAGAAGAGATATATTAATAAAGGAAGATGTTTTTGAAGATATTGGAAGACATTTTGGATATAATAATATTCAATTAGAATTACCAACTAGATCTGTAAATCCTGCTAAAAAGAATCCATTACTCTCAACAAAGAGAAAGATTAGAAACATACTTAGTTCTTTAGGATTATTTGAAGTATTAACATATAATTTCATATCTTCTAAATTATACGAAAAACACAATCTTGATATAAATGATGCATATCATATAAAGAATTCACTTTCACCTGATACAGAGTATATGAGAACACATCTTCTTCCTTCATTAATACAGAAAGGTTATGAAAACTATATTCATGGTTATGATGATTTTGGATTATTTGAAATAAATATATCACATAATAATAAGGAGATTGATGAAAATTCACTACCTATTGAAAGACATGGGCTTGCATATATTAGCATTAATAAATCTAACTCTGGATCACCATATTATACTGCAAAAGAAATTAGTGACCGATTACTCTCCTCATTATCTGTAAGTAATATTGAGTATATTTTAATAAAAGATAATGCACATAATGAGCTTCCATATTGGATACAAAGAAGCGAAAATATGATAGATACAAATAGGTCGAGTATTGTAAAAGTACAAGGAGAAATAATAGGGGTAGTTGGAGAACTAAAAAAAGAAGTTATTAAAAACATGAAATTACCTAATAATATATCTGTTGCAGAGTTTGATATCATTAAAATACTTAGTGTGATAGGAGAGAAGAGAAAATATATAGAACCAAGTAAGTATCCTTCTGTTGTTCATGACTATTCATTTGAAGTAGATATGAATACCAGGTATGTAGAATTAGTAGAGGGTATTAAAGAGTATTTAAACATTGACAATACTAATATAGAAATTTCTCCTGTAGATATATTTAGTATTTCAAATGATTCTAAGAAAATAACAATATCTGTATCTATAACTCCAAATAATAGAACATTAAATAATGCTGAAATAGAAGAAATAAAAACAAGAATCAGTAAGTTTGCAGAAACAAAAGGATATAAGATAGTATAAAATACTATCTTGAGACTCCAACTGAAATTGTTGAGCTATTATAAATAGTTCCTGATTTGTTTGCTTTTGCTTGTATCTGGAAATTGCCATTAGGGATACTATCATCTGTCCAAGATACTGACCATCCATCCCCACTATTACTATCTGTAATCGATCGGCTATACCCTGAAGGACCAGTAATAACAAATTCAACAGATCCTATTCCTGTACCTGAAGTAGTAGCTGAAATTGTTTGAGGAAATGAGGTAATAATACTACCATTTGAAGGAGAAGAAACAGATACAGATGTGACAACTGCAGACACATTAATTGTAATATCATTAATAGCAGTCTTTCCATAATTATCAATCGCTGTAGCTCTTAATACATATGATCCAGGAGCAAGGGAATTAGGAATATTATATGTAAAATTATATGGTGCAGTATTTAGTGTTGCAATATTATTTCCATTAAAGTTCAATACAACACTTACTATATTTTCAAGTGCTCTGGCAGATACACTAATATTCATAGAACTACCAACTGTAAATCCTGCACTATTACTTGGTGTCACAATATCAACAATTGGGGCATTATCTGGACCAAGAGGTATAGGACACTCAGTAGTATCTGGTTTTGTAGAAATATATTTATTATCTTTTAATGACAACATATATTTATCAAAATTTGCTTGTTGTGCTTTATTTTCTAGCTCTTTATTTAAAAGTATTGCTTTAAATACCTGTCCATATTTTTGTGCACTCTCTAAATTAGATGGTATTTGATTATTTGCCTTACACAAATAAATAACTTCTCTACTATCGACCTTAGGAGCACGACCAGATATATATACAGTTGAACTCTTTTTACAATCAGAACCTGCTTTAGGTACTAAACCTGTATCAGCACACACCTGTCCTGCAACAACTCCAGCAGGTCTAGTGAACATTTCAGGCTTATATTTACCAGCAACTCTTGTTAAGAAAGAACTTACAATTGGTTGTGGAACTGTTGTACTCCAAGCACCCGGGGTAGGGGTATTATCATTATTTCCTGCCCACATACCTACAACTAAATTCTTATGATAGAAGATTGCTGTTAAATCCTTAGGACCGTTTGTAGTACCTGTTTTACCACAATATGATGGTTTACCATTATAATAGAAGTCCTTTGGATATGTTCTATCACCAAATCCTCCTATATCACAAAGTACCCAGTTGAGTAAATATACTTCCTTTTCATCCCAAACTCTCTTCCCTTTATTCTCATTGTTTTCTATTAATACATTACCTTGACTATCAACAACCTTTAGAATCCCTCTATAATCTCTCTTAATACCTCCATTTGCAAAAACTGTATATGCACCTGTATGTTCTAACAATTTCATTTCACCTGCACCAAGAGTTAAACTCAAACCATAATTATTTCTATCCCTGAGTGTTGTAATACCAAGTTTTTCTGCAGTCTCAATAAAGGGATCCACACCGCCAATCATTTGCATTGTATAAACTGCTGGTATATTTCTAGATAAGTTAAGGGCTTTTCTTATATCCATAAGTCCATAGAACTTATTATCCCAGTTATCAAGCTTATATGCTCCAAACGAAAAATTCTTGATATCTGGAGCCAATGTACCAGGAGTATGTCCCTGACTAAATGCAGTTAAGTATGTATATGGCTTAACAGATGAACCCATCTGTCTCTCACTTGTCGCTACATTAACATTACCATCTATCTTCTTATCCTTTGTCTGAAAATAATCTACAGACCCAACCATAGCAACAATATCACCAGTTTTAGGATCAATTGCTACCATAGAACCATTCTTTACACCCCACTTATGACCATATTTTTTTATTCCATTTTTAACCTCTTCTTCAGCTATTTTTTGTATAGAGTAATCAAGAGTTGTAGTAACTTTAAGACCACCTCTTTCTACAATTTCTTCTCCGAATTCTTTTACTAATTCTTGTTTTATATAAAAGACAAAGTGAGGAGCAAGAATATCTATTTGTGCTGTTTTATATACTAATTCTTCATTTCTAGCAGCTTCTATCTGCTCTTCTGTTACACCTGTTAAATCTTTATGTTTTAACATCTGATCAAGCACATAGTTCTGCCTATCTTTTGCAAGATCAGGTCTTGCACCAAAAATAGGGGAATAATAGCTTGGACTCTGAATTAAACCTGCTAGCATTGCACTTTCAGCTATTGTTAAATCCTTAACATCTTTACCAAAATATGATTTAGATGCAGCCTGAAATCCATAATTAACACCACCTAGTGGTACTTCATTCATGTATAGTTCTAATATCTGATCTTTCTCAAATGTCTGTTCCATTTGCATTGTAATGAGCATCTCTTTAAGCTTTCTAGTATAACTCTTTTCATATGCTGCTTGTGTACCCAATGCATCACTAAGTAATGTAATCTTTATTAATTGTTGGGATATAGTACTTGAACCTCTAACTATTCCACCACTTCTAAAGTTTACATACACAGAATTAACAATACCAAGTAGATCTAATCCTTGATGTTGATAAAACTCAATATCTTCTGCTGCTAAAAGTGCCCATTTAGTATGCTCAGGTATCTTATCAATACTTACAAATTCTCTATTACTCTCTCCATCATGAAATGTATAGAGTAATTTACCATTCCTATCATACACTTGAGTACTAAATGCAGATTTTCTGTCTATTAACTTACCTGCATCTGGTATTTCAGATTCTAATTTCTTTAAATATATACCACCAACTATTAATCCGACACATAATACAAAAAAACCAATACCTACAAAAATATAAAATATCTTACCTAATTGCGAAAATAGTTTCTTCCTACCTGAAAGACTTGATGTTCCTCTGCTCATTGGTGCAACTTTCTTACCAAATATTGAACTTAGTGGTTTAAATCCTGAACCACTTTTTCTCATATTCTTAAATCTATTTTCTGATCTTCTATTTGTTTCAGATAATCCAACTTTATATTTCATAATACTATTATATATTCATTTACACATAACTTAAATATATTCTCTTATACTGAACCAACTTATTTCTATATTGTTTCAATACCTTTATACCTTGTAATAGAGTGATAATTATAAATATTAAATCTATTAATGATTCAAAATATCCAAGGTTTATTAATAATAGTAATACTCTAACTATTACAAAAGTCACACCAATTGATAATATTGTGAATAAAAACTTAGAATTATATTCTAGGTATTTGTTATTTAGTATCTCCAATAATATTGGATTAAATGTACCTGTTTGTTGAACACTCTTAAGTATTTGATACAGTGCCCAATTTTGATAACTTCTACTTATCTTAAAATCTTTTCTATGATAAATCGTTCTTGGCATTGTAGACTCTTGATATATAGAGAATTTGAAAATATCATCATTCTCTTTTAACCTATTTCTTGTTTCATTAATATCATTAATTAGATTATAACTACCCTCAAAGAGAATAGATTGTAATTCAAAATTAGGAGATACCCCATTACTTTCTATCTTAGTATTCATTAAATCGTATATCTCTAATTGATTATCAAAATATATAAATAATTTAGTATTTGATACATATATTTGAGTAGATAAGTAGTTATCTATTTTAGAATCTATTGGAAATATCTGAGTATTAAGAATGATGCTTTCACCATTTCTTAAATATGATTTAATAGTATCAACAAGTTTATTATTACTTACTTCTAGTATAGTCATAATAATATAATATGATAATTACAAGAGGGTAGCAAGTTAT
>CAZJKB010000043.1:0-5885 GCA_964546485.1 uncultured Candidatus Saccharibacteria bacterium
ACAACATTTATGATTCTTCCATATATTGAAAGTACATGGATACTCTCTGAAATGTTAACATTTGCACTTTTATTTATATTTTTATTTTATTTATACAAAAATAAGTTTAAAGATTTGAATAGATATATCTTAGGTATAGGTCTTTTATATTTAATAAGATCATTTACAATTATTCTAAATCCTGTTGAGCATTCTTGGTTGGCATATGATAATAGATTTGATGCTTTATTGGCTAATCCTACATCTGATGTTAATGGCTTTTATTTTTCAGGTCATATAGGTTGGACAACTCTTCTTGTTGTGTATGTGTCAAAGATGAATAGAAGGTTTGTACCTCTTGGTGTTTTAATAATATTTACTAATGCATTACTCATACTTATTAGTCGCTCACACTATGCAATAGATATAGTGGGAGGGATTACAATAGCATTATTGATATTGTATGTTCTTAGAATTCTACCGTTTGAAAATAGTAAGGGTAGTTATGTATAAAATATGTGATATTATATTGTATGGGTAAATTTGAGTATCTAGGAAAAATATTTAATGTGTTTGGTTATAATCGTGGAGATTCTGTAGATACATTAAAGAGTATGTTGTTAGATTTGTATCGTAGAGAAAAAGGGATTTATATTTTAGAAAATGGTCGGGCGGCCGAATATCTATTTCTGAAGGCTTGTGGAGTTGATTCTCAGAGTAATGTCGCTATTCAGGCATTCACATGTAATGCAGTTGTTAATCCAATTCTATGGTTGGGTAGTTCTCCATTGTATATAGATGTTGATATGGATTCATTTGCAATGAATGTGAATTCTTTAAAGGATCGTATAGATAAAAATACTAAAGTTATAATTGTTCAACATACTTTTAGTAATACCGCTAAGATAAAGGAGATTGTAGAGTTTGCACATAGTAGAGGGATATATGTATTAGAGGATTGTGCTCATAGTTTAGGAATTCATGAACATGGAATACTAGGAGATGCTATGTTTATTAGTTTTGGAATTGATAAAACCCTCTCTACAAGAGTTGGTGGTGCACTTATTATAAATAATTATAAGATATTGGATTCTATTGAAAGTAAACATAGGGAAATACAAGGGATGGATATAGTAAATTCTTTTCTGTGGTTGATTAATCCGTTATTGTGGCAGATACTCCGTAGGTCTGCTAATCTCTACAGTCCACTACTAAAATTACTATTAGGTCTTAAATTATTAAATATTGGTCATGTCAACGAAGAGTTGAATGGTTCCCTAAAGAATTATTCTCCTAAGAAGCTTTCTAATGTATTGGCAGCTGTTGTAGTTGATCAATTAAAAGAATTGGAAAACAATATTTCACATAGAAAATCTATTAATGAGGTGTATGAAAAAGAATTGAATATTAAATACTTAGGTAAACATACACATAAGTTTTCTATTTATATAAACCCTGCAACAAGAGATGAATGTGTTAATATATTGGCAGAGATGGGTTATGTTATTTCCAAAATATATACAAATGTAATCTCTCCAAAAGAAGTTGATCTTGATGCAATGAAATATACATATAACTGTCCAAATGCAGAAGAGTTGGTGAAAGGTATTGTTAATCTTCCCAATTCCTTTAATATAGGTGTTGAAGATGCAGTGAAAATATCTAAAATAATTAAGAAATATTTATGAAAAATTTAGAATTTAGAAGAATTGAGAATTTCAAAGAATTAGATTCTTTTGTTAATAGTTCTAATTATAGATATTTTACACAAACAAGTAGTTGGTATGAGTTTTTAAAAAGTGTTGGAAAGGAAGTGGATGTAATTGGTGGGTATAATGATAATGAATTGGTTATATCTGCTTTAGTTCAAGTTGAAACTTCAAGATTTGGAAAAATTATATACCTACAAAGAGCTCCTATTTTAGATTGGCAATCAGATGAGAATAATAATTATGTAAAACAGTTGCTTAATTATCTTCAAGTACAATACAATCCTGTATTTGTAAGAATGGATCCATATGTATTAGAAGAAGAAAAGAATACAGTAGATTATATTAAAAAGATAGGTTTTAAAGATGCAGAAGGATTTTGGATGCCATACAGATGCTGGGTCATTGAATTGAAAGGGAGTACCGAAGAAAAGATCCTTAGTGATATGAGAAAAAATCATAGATATTATGTTAGAAAAGGTGAGAAAGCTGGTTTAGATATATATAACTCTAAAGATTTGGCAGATATGCAAGAGTTTGTTGATATGCTTCATAAACTATCGATTAGGAAAGGTTTTGTTGCACACTCTAAAGAATATCTATTAAAACAATTTGAAATTATGAGTTTAAGGGATGATAATTTTAGATTATATGTTGCTAAAAAAGATGGAAAATTGATTGCTGGTGCAGTGGTATCATTCTATGAGTATGAAGCAGCATATATTCACGGAGCATCTGATGATCCAGAGAATACATTTGCACCATACACTCTTCAATGGGTTATGATTAAAGAGGCATTAAATGCAGGTATACAGAGATATAATTTCTGGGGTGTGGTAGAGGATAAAAACTATGTACCAAGCTATCCTGGTTATGGGTATAGTAATTTTAAGAAAGGTTTTGGTGGTTATCTTAGATTATATATTAAACCTCAAGACTATGTATTTAAACCAATTCAGTATCTATTATTCAATCTACAAGAGAAGTATAGAAAGTGGAAATTTAAAGGTAATTAATTATGAAGAAACTATTATTAAAAAGATTCGACAAATCAATTCCTATACCTGAATATAAAACGAAGGGTTCTGTTGGTTTTGATCTGTATGCAAGAGAGACTATAACTATTAAATCTAAAGAAATTGTATATATACCTCTTAATATTGCTGTTAAAATACCTGATAATTGCTTCTTTTTACTTGCAAATAGAAGCTCTACTCATAAACTTGGAATAACATGTGTAAATGGGATAGGGGTTGGTGATTTGGATTTCTCTGGAAATGAAGATGAATATAAATTTCCTGCATATAACTTTACTGATAGTGAAGTAATTATTGAAAAAGGTATGAGAATAGCTCAAGGAATTATCATCCCATTTGAAAAAGTAGAGATAGAAGAAGTAGATAATCTAGATGAGAATAGTAGAGGTGGGTTTGGAAGTACAGGGGTGTATTAGAAATAAATAGTTATTATGATATAATGATTCATCACAATGACCTAGTGTCCTGACTAGATAGTGAAAGAGGACAGATAATATACTAACTCTTCTCATTCCTTAGAGATCATATAGGAAAATACTTATATTAGTAAGTATATAAGAATATATTAGAAATAATATATTAAAGCAGAGTGGTACCGCGATATATACTCGCCTTTGCATATATTTAACAAATAGTGTTAGATATATGTAAGGGCGATTTTTAATTTAATAAGATATATATATGAAATATTCTAAATTATTTGGAAAAACAGTAAAAGAAGCTACTAAAGATGCAACTATGGATTCTCACAGACTTTTGTACATGGGTGGATATATTAGAGAAAGTACTGCAGGTAGATACTATCTTTTACCACTTGGTATTAGGGTGCATGATAAGATTAGAAGAATAATTGAAGAGGAGATGGATAATGCAGGAGCTCAGAAAATGGAAACACCAGTACTCCATCCATTAGAGTTGTGGAAAGAGACAAATAGAACAAATACTACTGGTTTTGAATTGATGAAAATCAAAGATAGAAGGGGAATGGAATTTGCATTGGGAGGAACAGCAGAAGAGATGATTGTTGATGTTGTTAGAAAATTTAATATCTCGTATAAAGATTTACCATTTAATGTATATCAATTCTCTACAAAGTTTAGAGATGAAATGAGGGCAAGAGGAGGACTGTTAAGAGTTAGAGAATTTGTAATGAAAGATGCATATTCTTTTCATGCGAATCAAGAAGATTTTGAAAAAGAATATAGAAATATGGGTGATACATATACCAGAATATTTGATCGAATGGGGCTTAGAACACTAAAGATCTTGTCTGATAATGGATATATTGGTGGAGAGTATTGTCATGAGTATGTTGTTGAAAGTGAAATAGGAGAGAGTAGATTTTTAATGACAGAAGATGGTTCATATTGTGCTCATGAAGATGTTGCTGAGTTTGATAGGCAAGATATAAATATACAAGATGAAATGAAAGATTTTGAGATATTTGAACAACCAGAATGGGTTATGACTATGGATGATAATGTTAAATATTATCAATTGCCAAAGAGTATGTTTTTAAAAAATGTAGTTTATAAAAATAGGGTTAATGGTGAAATAATAATTGCAGTAATTAGAGGTGATTTAGAAGTGAATAAGACTAAATTAGAACATGTAATTGATGCTGTTGGTTGTCTTGAGGATGCTACTGACGATGATCTTGAAAGCATAGGTACAAAACATGGTTATGTTCATTCATGGGGGCATAAAGGAGTTAGATATATTGGCGATATATCTTTGACAACAGTTCGAAACTTTATTGGTGGTCAAAAAGAAGATAAGACTGATTCTAGAAATGTAAATTACGGAAGAGATTTTGAATGTGAAAAATTAGGAGATATTGCAATGGCAAGAGTAGGGGATTTAGATGTTAATACAAAAAAAACATTAAAAGAATCAAAAGGTATTGAAGTAGGAAATATATTTCAATTGGGTTATCACTATTCTTCTAAAATGGCTAATTCTGTATTTACAGATTCAGATGGTAAATCTAAACCATATTACATGGGTTGTTATGGTATAGGACTTGGTAGAACTTTGGCTACAATTGTTGAGAAGTATCACGATGAAAAAGGGATAATATGGCCTAAATCTATAACTCCATATCAAGTACATCTAGTATCACTTGGGGAAAATGAGAAAGCTTTGGAAATATATAATATTCTCAACAATAATAATATAGAGGTTTTGTGGGATGATAGAGATAGTGTATCTCCAGGTATTAAATTTGCTGATGCTGATTTAATTGGTATTCCATTAAGAGTTGTTATATCTAAAAGAAGTTTAGAACAAGGTGGTTTGGAGATAAAGCATAGAGATAGAAATGAAAGCTCAATTATCTCACTTGAGAGTATTGTTGAGTATATAACTAATGAATATAAATAAAATTATTAATTAAATGTATATTGAGGTATATCGTACTTTAATTATGATATAATTTAAGACCAATTTAATTAATAAACATATATACAATGGATAATTTACCAAAGCATATTGTAGTTATTCCTGATGGTAATAGAAGGTGGGCTAAGGCAAATAATGTAGAATCCCTATTAGGTCATAAAGCAGGTGTAGAGAACTTATTCAAATTAATAGAGAGAGCTAATGAATTAGGTATTAAATATTTAACATTTTGGGGTTTTTCTACAGAAAATTATAAAAGAGAAGAGGGTGAAGTTAAGTATCTCTTTAACGATATATTCTATGAATATGCAAAGAAGTATTTTAGTGAGATAGATAAGTATGATGCAGGATTTAGACATATAGGTAGAAAGGATAGAATGCCAGAGAAAGTTGTTAAACTTTTTAATGAAATAGAAGAGAAGACAAAGGATAGAAAGGATAAGATAGTTACAGTTGCAATTGATTATGGAGGAAGAGATGAAATTATTAGAGCAATTAATAATATTATTAATGATAATGTAAAAGAGGTAAATGAAGAAATATTTTCTAATTATTTAGATACTAGAGGTATACCTGATCCGGATATAGTAATTAGAACTTCTGGTGAAAAAAGATTGAGTGGTATTATGCCATGGCAGATAGTGTATTCTGAATTGTTCTTCGTAGATGATTACTTCCCAGACTTTACACCTGAAAAATTTGAGAATATAATTAAACTATATTCCCAAAGAAATAGAAGATTTGGAGGGAATAGTAAGTA
>CAZJKB010000044.1:0-3555 GCA_964546485.1 uncultured Candidatus Saccharibacteria bacterium
AGAATTTCATAAATATATTATATAGATTAAATACTTAATATTATATACAATATACTTATGTTTAAAGATTTAGTTAGTAGTGTAAATAGTATATTGGTAGTAGGGCATTTAACTCCAGATTTTGATGCTTATTCATCAGTATTATTTCTAGGTAATTTATTAAAGGAGAACTATACTGAAAAGTCTGTATATTTAGTTATTGATTCTAAAGAAAAATATACAAATCTATCATATATGAAGGGTTTTGAAGATATTATATATGGAGATATTGTAGAAAATATTCAAGAATATAATCCTGATTTAGTTGTTTTTGTGGATGGTAATAATTTAGGTTCATTCGCAAAAGATATTGATAAAATATCGAGTGTACTTAAAGGAAGAAAGACCGCTATGTTTGACCATCATAAAGAGAAGGAGAAAGACTTTGATTTTTATATTAGAGAAGAGAGATATTCTTGTGTAGATGTTATATATACACAGTTAATTGATAGAGAAGGGTGGGAGATATTTGAAGGTTATGAAGAGGTATATCTAACAGGATTGATTGGAGACAGTTATAGATTTTATCATAATGCTAAAGGATATAGAGAAACGTTTAATGTTGTTAGTGAAATTTTAGATAGGGGATATACGATTAGAGGTATTAGTGATAGGATTTTTGGATTTAGGAAGGAAGATATTGAATTAATAAATATATTGAGTAGTAATATGAAGTATGATGAGGAGAAAAAGTATTCATATTCTTGTATTTCTTTTGATGAATATTCAAAGAACATAAAGGGTAAAATGAGTATTAATGAATACAAAACTACAAAAAGATATTTTGTGGATCAAATTATGGTTAATATTTATGATTATGATTTTTGCTTTACTCTTGCTCCTGATGAAACTAAGAAAGATGGTGTTACATATACCTGTTCTATTAGATCAAAATTAAATACTGTAGATTGTACTGTATTTGCTAAATATTTAAATGGAGGAGGACATATTACAGGTGCTGGTTGTGTCGTTATTGCTAATAATATAGATGAAGCCATAGAAATTGTCAGGGGAGTTATAGATAAGTATTATGAAGAGGCAAGAATTAAATAATATATCGTATGATAGAATATCAATATGAAGATTGATCGTCATAAGGTTAAAGAAATAAAGAGAGTATATCCTTTACTTAGTAATAGCATTATTCAGAGACTATTAGACTTAAATGCGATTGATATTGCTAGATTAGATATAGATATTCTTCGAGAAGTATTATTTAACTCCAGTTATTATCCCAATACTCCAATACAAAAAGATATAACTATTGTATATGAGGATATAGATACATTAGTTATTAATAAAGAGTCTGATGTAGTTATTGAAGATCTTGTATCATATGCTACTTGGTATATTAACAAATATAGTCATAATCCTATGGATGTACCAAGACCAGTACATAGATTAGATAAAGATACTCAGGGATTGATATTATTTTCAAAAAATCTTCCAGCTCATAACTACTATTCAAAATTATTTAAAGAACATGATTTAAATAAGTATTATATTGCATATGTGAAAGGTAATATAACGGATATTATTAAAACATTACCATATAGAATAGAGAGTTATATTAGTGAGAAACCATATAATAGAAAATATTATTCTACTGATAGAGAAAAAGGTAAATTAGCAACTACTATTGTTAATAATATTGAATATATTTCAAAAGAAAATGTCTCTAATTTAAATATAGAGATATTGACTGGAAGAACACATCAGATTAGAATACATCTATCTGAGTTGGGATATCCAATAATAGGAGATGCAATTTATGGAGAAGGGAAGGGTACTCTAAGATTGATTGCTCATAGATTAGTTATCCAAGGATATCAAGGGAATCTTATCGATATTACGATTGATTAATTCTTTCAATTTCAATATATACCATACCATGATCCATATTATCTATTTCTATATGATTGGGGGTAATATTTAGGTTATACTTTTCTTTAATTCCTTTCTTAATACAAATAGATTCAATTTTATCTGCTAATTTAATTATTTTCTCAACTACAGCCCATACCTTATATTTGTATAGTACATATGCTAGTTTGTTTAATCCTCCTGTATCTGATTCTAAGTAATCTAGTCTATATTTTCTATTTGCTTTATCAGTTAAACATTCTATTTTATGTTTATATCTTAGATATCTCTCATACTTACCTTCTCCGGGAATCATAGTATTTTGATCTCTAATTAATAGGGATAGTTTATCTTTCTCTTTATTTTGTAATTCAGTTAGTTTTCTCATTCCATCTTCTGATTGTTTTACTCTTGTGAATGGTCTTAAGAATGCAGAATTATGTTGTGCAATTATGTTAAGTCCATTTAACTTTAACATCTCTTTAAGTTCATTATTGAATACTAAACTAGTAATCATTCTATGGTGCTTATATCTTTCAGATTCTCCCTGAGGAAATTTGAGATTATGTTCATTTATTTGGTGCCACTCTACTTCTTCAGTTGCTATTGAATCTGAATGTATATAGTTGACTCCAACTTCTTCATCCTGTGATGTAACATATTGGATATCTTTTCTTTTAGATTTATTTATTATTCCATCAAATACTACTCGTCCATTTAATCCTAATCTTTTATCTGTTGCATCTGATTCATCGATTACTATTACGAAATGCTTATTTTTATCAATGAATTTTGTAATAGTAGATACAAAATCTTCATGATGTCTTCCTCTATTACATAGGGTATATCCTATTATTAACTTTTGTTGTTTTTTCATTTCTAGTAGTTAATTATATTTTCAATTATTCCTCTCCATCCTCCACTACTCATAAATACTATTATTGTTTGTGAATCAGAATCTGATTGTAACTTCTGGATTAGTATCTCGTCACTTGGTGCATATTCAACATTTGATTGTGTTGATTTTATTGCATTTACAATATCTATTCCATATACTCTTTCTTCCTTATTTGTACTTTTCTTGACAGTAACTCTTGGAATATACACTTTATTGGCTAAATCAAAAGCACCTGCATACCATTCTAAAGATTTTCTATCTGAAAGAGATGATGCATGAGGATCAAATATTACTACTATATTTTCATTTTTATACCTTGTTCTTAGAGCTTCAAGTGTTGCTTTTGCTTTGACTGCTGAGTGAGCTAAATCATCTATTATAATTGCACCTTTTGAATTAATACCTCTTATCTCTTGCCTTCTTCTTACTCCTTTATACTCTGATATGGCTAAAGCCACTTTATCAATATCCTTATTTAGTACATCACATACCATGATTGCACCTAATATATTTTCTATATTATGATTTCCAATTAACTGAGTTTTAAACTTTCCAATTAACGAATTATCTTTATATACTTTGAAGTATGTGAAATCCTTATCACTATTTACTAATTCAGAGTGATAATGGGAGATTCCTTTAAATTGAGGTGTACTATCACCATATGTATATATTGGTAATTTAGTATTATATTTGTTAAATATGGTATCTAGATTTTTTCCATTAGTGCATAAAAATAGGGTTCCATTATTCTC
>CAZJKB010000044.1:3655-5855 GCA_964546485.1 uncultured Candidatus Saccharibacteria bacterium
TCTCCTAATACTTCAAATATGTATGCTAATATTCCTGAGGTTGTTGTTTTTCCATATGTTCCTGCAACTACGATACTTTCTTTTTTTACTAATATCTCTTCAAGTATTTCTGCAAATGTAACTATTTTTTTATTCAATCTTTTTGCTTCTTCTAATTCAACATTATTACTATGCTTTAGTACTGCTCCACCTCCGATTAATACCATGTCTACATCTTGTACTCTCTGTGCATCAAATCCTTCTTGCCAATCAATATTATTTACTTTAAGGTATGTTAATATTGGGTCAAATACATCCTCATCAGATCCTGTGACTATCCACCCCATATCTTTTAACATCTTTGCTATTGGTGCTATTGCTACTCCTGCTATTCCAATGAAGTGTATTTTCTTATTCATTATTTATTATATCTTTAAGTTTATCTATATCCTGTTCCCATCTATTTATATCATACCACTCTAATCCTTCAAAAAGTATTTTATATCTATCTTGAGGTTTTGTTGCAGAACCAAGATAGATATATTTAATATTGTTCTCTTTTGCATATTGTATTGTATGTAGCATCATACTCATACCATAGTTATTTTGATATTTAGAGAGATTATAGAAGGGGTATGCATAGTGTAGTATCTCATTATTCATATATACTATGGCATATCCTATTAATTCATTGTTTATATCTGTGTATTTAAATATGTAATTATAGTTGCTTGTATTACTTGTTAATATCTCCTTTATCTTATTTACAGAGAATGTGTTTTTACCAAATTTAGTTTCATAATATTCTTTTGCTAATTTTTGAATACTCCAATCGTAAGTTTTTATATCTAGGGGTAGGGGAATAGGTTGTATATTTAAAGTACTTGTTTTATTTAATACTCTTCTGTTTTCTGATGTAAGTTTAAAGTTATTTAGATTTATTCTAATACTTCTTGTTTGATTCATTACTCCCTTATCTATTCTAGTGAACACATACCCATTATCGTATTGATTATTGATTTTTGTCTCAGAAAAATCATTAATTGTTTGTGTTTCCCATTTAAAATAGTTATTCATTATCTAATATCTCTTTAACTATATCTTGATCACTCCAAGGTATTTCATGTATACCATCTAGGTTCATACTCTTTTCATGTCCCTTACCTGTTATTATTATCAAATCATCTTTTTTAGCAATATTGATAGCTTTTTTAATTGCATCTTTTCTATCTGGTATTTTAAAGTATGTTTTATTTAATATCATTTCTTTGTTCTTCTTAACACCTAGTTCTATTTGATTATTTATCTCGTTAACATCTTCTGTTCTAGGATCTTCTGCTGTAATTATTACGATGTCTGCTAACTTGCCTGCATGTTCTCCCATTACCGGTCTTTTATATTTATCTCTTAGTCCTGCAGATCCAAATACTACTATTACTCTACCATTACCTTTCTCTGTTCTTGCTTTTATTAATACTTTTTCCAATGCATTGGGTGTATGTGCAAAGTCTATTATTACTCTATATGGTTTTTCTTGTATTATTTCCCATCTTCCTTCTAATTGAGGAATATTTTTTAATGCATTTATACAATATTTAATATCTATTCCATTCTCTATACAGGTTGCAATGGCAGCAAGAGAGTTTGATATATTATATGTTCCAGGAATATTTAGTTCTATTTTGTATTTTACTATCTTATTATTTTCTCTAATGTTTAATGTGTATGTTGATCCATTACTATTTTCAGAAATATTAGTAGCATAGTATTTAGCATCTTTTTTTATAGAATATGTGATGATTTTCTTGTTGTTTTTTGTTGCTATCTCTTTTAATTGTTTAAATGATTTATCATCCTTGTTTAATACAACTTTGGCGTTTTCCTTTGTTTGTTCTATTAATCTAGCTTTAGTTAATAGATAGTTTGTATATGTTTTGTGATAGTCTAGGTGTTCATTGGTTATATTTGTATATGTTGCTGTTTCATATTGTATGTTTCCCAATCTATACTGATCTAAGCCATGTGAGGTAGATTCTAGTACCACATATTCAATTCCCTCCTCTACCATATCACTTAGAAATTTTTGTAGAAGGGCAGGGTCAGGGGTTGTTACATGAAATCCAACTGGATACTCCTTATCTTTATATTTTGCATTTAATGTAGATATTATGCCAACTTCTTTCTTTGCTTCTTTTAGAATATGGAATATTAAATTACATGT
>CAZJKB010000045.1:0-5786 GCA_964546485.1 uncultured Candidatus Saccharibacteria bacterium
GGTTATTTATTGATAATTATATATCCTTTAAAAAATATGGATATATTAGAATGATAGTTAATTATCTCTATAATATATTACAGGCATTATTACCATCACTCATATATACATTTCTTATGTTCTTTACTGGTATTATTCCTTTAAATCCATTCAATGCATCTATACTAGCACTAAATGAACAAGGTTCTAGTTGGATGGCTAAACATCTGAATTTAAACTATGCAACATCTAATCTAGTATTAAATGAATCTTCAAAAGAGATATCTAAAATCTCTAATATAGATTTAAATGATAACTATGTATTTAATGTAATTGAAGTAATTCTTAATAATATTATTTTAGCTCTTAATATATTACTAAGTTATATAGGTAAATTAGTATATCCTCGAACATTTTCATATATATCTGTTCCCCTCATCATTGCAATTCCATCATTTATGATGAGTATCAAGCTATTTCTTTCATCTATGAGAAGGTATCCTGAAAAATGGTATCTTGTTTTAAGTGCTTTATTATTCTGGTCATATATTTTCGTATATCTAATTAGAGCTTCTCACGGTAGATATCTTCTTGCTATTACGCCATTGTTTGTTATGTTCTTTATTAAGTTTTTAAGGAATGGACTTGAGGATAGAAAGTTTTCTATTTTAACACTTTTTATTACAGGATTTATGATGTTTTTAAGTATATTCTTTGAATTAGTATATGTTGAGATAAAAATAATTATCCATATTGTACTATTCTCCCTTCTTATTCTTCTTTTTTATTACATTCATAAGAAAAGAGAAAGAATGTCCGAATTAGTATATCTAATCTTTGTTGTATGTTTAACAGCAGTAACAACAGGTACAAGTCTGATGTTTCTATACAAATTAGGTCAATTAAATGATTTTATTAAATGGGGTAGGCATAGGAATATACAATATATACTTAAGGATGTTCCAAATGAGGAGATTATATATATAAATGATATCGGTTGGGATATATTGCCACATTTCTATAGAAAGGATCTAGCACTTAGAACTGAATGGAAATGGGAATTAAAAGATACTATCGGAAAGGATTATTTAATAAATGATGTATTAAATTATAAAACACTGTCAACATATCAACCCAATTACTATGAATTTAAAAATTTCATAGTACAATATAATATTAGGAGAGTTATTATTGTTAAATCAAATATAAAAAATGAACCATTTAAGATGGAGTATGCTATAAAATATTTAAAGAAAGATAAGGATTTTAGACTAGATAATAAACTTATTCTAAAGAATAAAGAAGTGTATACATTTATTAGATTAAATTAATTATTAATTATATGAAAGTATTAATCGATGCAACTGTAACTCAAGATGAAATAAAAGGAAATGGAGTAGGTGTATATTTTAAGAATTTAATTCGGACAATGGTGAAGTCATATCCAGATATTGAGTTTAAACTCCTTATGTATAATGATTCTAGTACAATCGAAGATATATTAGACTGTAGTAATGTTAAAGTTATAAGGATTGGAGATTATATAAAAAAGTCCTTTAAAAATCCTCTTTGGTTTATTAGGCAATTATACCCTGGATTACAAGTATTTAAGCATATAAAGAAGAATATGGATAAATATACTATATATTTTTGCCCATATTTTTGGAATGGAGTACCACTAGGAGTACCTATGGTTGTTGCAGTTCACGATTATGCACTACCTATTTTTAATATATATTCTCAAATCAATCCTATTCTTAATATTGCTAGATTCTTTACATATTGGTTAGAGATGTTTAAAGTTAATTTTGCAAGAAGGGTGATTACTTTAGCTAACTACACAGTCGGTGATATTAGAAAATATCTTCCATTATATAAAGGACCAATTGATGTAACTCCATTGTCTGATAATATGACAATGGTAGATATGGATATATCTAAGTATTTCCCTAAAGATTATAAAAAGAGGGGGTATATTATATATTTAGGAGGTGGAGTAACAAAGAATAAGAATTCGGACAATGTAGTATATTCATATAATGAATTTCTAAAGAGATTTGAGAATAAAAAAGATGCACCATACCTAGTTATAGCTGGAGGGTTATTTACTTCAAGTCAGAAAGAAGCTATTAGTATTAGAAATTTAGTAACTAAGTTAGGTTTAGATTCTAATGTGATATATACAGGAAGGTATTTAGATGAAGAGGTATATTCATTATGTAAGAACTCTTTTGCTTTTATACATCTCTCATTATTCGAAGGTTTTGGTATAGCTGTTGTTGAATCAATGAGATCTGGTAGTCCAACAATTGCCCATAATGGGACTACATATCCAGAAGTAGTAAAGGATGGAGGGGTTTTAGTTGATGGAAGAAACCCAATTGAAGTAGGTCAAGTTATATGGAAGATATATTCGGACAAAGCATATGCTCAAAATTTATCAAAAAGAGGAAAAGAAATTGCAAAAGAGTATTCATGGGGAATTACAGCAAAATTAACAGTAGAATCATTAAGAAAAGCATTGTATAATAAATAGTATGGATATATTAATAACAACAATAATAGTAATAGGAGTTTTGATGAGTTTGGTTAATCTTCCTGGTTCATTTGTAGTGATTGGTGGAATGATAATTAGAAATATCTCGTCAGGTATGGAGATTATTCCATATTGGATAATAATACTTCTTTTGATTTTAGCTATCCTTGGTACCTTTGTAGATAATATATTTATGCTGTGGGGTGCAAATAAGTATGGTGCATCAAAATGGGGAATGATTGGTATAATTCTTGGCTTTATAATAGGCCTGATTTCCGCCAATCCAGTATTAATTATTGTTGGCCCATTTGCTCTAGCATATCTTCTTGAATCTACTGTAGGTCAAAAAGATCACGATAGTGCAATAAATGCCGTAAAAGGTTCTGTAATTGGCGGATTTGCAGGCTACTTTGCTAAATTCCTCCTAACCCTCTTTATAGCCTCAATATACTTCTTTATCCTAAAGTAAAGATACTTAGACCTCATATACAACTGCGGTATTAGTATCACCTTGTGCAAGTGTATTTGTATCTATGACCATATCAGGACTCATTGCAAATGATGTAAACATCAGATCAATAACAGGAAGTAATTTAATAAAGATCTTTATGATCTTTCTAAGAAATGAGATACTCATAATATTGTATAAATAATAATTTAGATATAATATATACTCTCAGAAATAGATTAATAAGAACTTAAATATTGATGAAAAAAATATTAATAATACTTGCATACATCTTAATCCTCTCTATACCTGTCTTTATATACTTGTATACAAAATATACTCATACTGATGAAGACATATCTATGGTTAAAAGTGTCTCAATATGTGCATTTAATGACTGGAAAGAAGGTGTTTGTGATTTAGAAGATGGAATAATACTTCAAGAAATTGATGATATTGTACTAGTTATGAAACTAAATAGATCTAAAACAGATAATCTAGAGGTTAATATGATGTATGATGATAAAGAAATTATGAGAAAAAGATACGATTATTGGGATATAGGAGATAATTCTGAATTAGCAATTATTTTTGAAAGGGATATTAAAAATAATTGGTTATTGGGTGAATATAATGTAAAGATAGATGCAGTAGGTAAGACTGAGGAGATTCATGATCTTTCCTTTGTTATTTCTAATTAACTAAAATAAAAATAAAATGATATAATCAAAAATTATATTAGAAAATAAAAACTATGTGGAAATTATTAGCAGGACTATTTGATAGCAATGAGAAACAAATAAATAAGACAAAAAAGATACTTGAAGAGATAAATTCATATGAATCAAAACTCAAAGAATTATCTGATGAACAACTTAGAGCAAAAACTGATGAATTTAGAGAAAAGATAGGGTATAACCCTGTAATGGCAAGAAGAATTTTCACAGAATTATCACAAGGAGAGTTAGATAAAGTTCTTGCTATTGAGAAATCGAAACTACTTGAAATTCTTCCTGAAGCATTTGCAGTTGTAAGAGAGGCTTCTAGAAGAGTAACAAATCATAGACACTATGATGTTCAGATGATAGGTGGTTATTTTATTTTTAATAATAAAATAATTGAGTTGTTCACAGGAGAAGGTAAGACATTAGCTGCAAATCTTGCTTTATACTTATATGGTTTAACAGGTAGGGGTGCTCATCTAGTTACTGTAAATGATTATTTAGCAAGAAGAGATGCGGAATGGAATGGTCATGTTCTAAATTTCTTAGGTATTAAGGTAGGTGCTGTAAATAATAATACTCAGTATAGATTCATAACAGATGCAGAAGCTTTAAATATGAAAGAAGATGCTCAATCATTATTGAATGAAAGAGATGAGAAAGCAAAAAAGTATGGAAGATTAAAGTATGATTTCATGTCTGGAGTTAATCTTTTAGAGTGTAGTAAAAAAGAAGCATACGACTGTGATGTTGTTTATGGTACTAATAATGAGTTTGGATTTGATTATCTAAGAGATAATATGTCTCCTAGTGTAAATGAAATAGTCCAAAGTCCACTATATTTTGCAGTTATTGATGAAGCCGATTCCATTCTCATTGATGAAGCAAGAACACCATTAATCATATCTACTAGTGCACAAGCATCTAATGATATGTATAAAACATTTGCAAGTTTAGTTAAACAGTTACAGAAAGATGTTGATTATGTTTCAGATGAGAAAACAAAATCAGTATCATTAAATGATAATGGGGTAGATAAGGTAGAGAAAGCACTTAAGGTTAAAAATATTTATGAAGATGCTCAGTTGGCATATCATTTAGACAATGCTCTTAAAGCAAAAGAACACTATATTCTTGATCAAGAATATATAGTTAGAGATGGACAGGTCATGATAGTTGATGAATTTACTGGAAGAGTACTTGATGGAAGAAGATATTCTGAGGGTCTACATCAAGCAATAGAAGCAAAAGAAGGTGTTGAAGTTAAAAAAGAGTCTCGAACAATGGCTACAATAACTCTTCAAAATTATTTTAGAATGTATAAATACCTTGCAGGAATGACAGGAACAGCACTAACAGAAGCTGAGGAATTTGCAAAGATATATAGTCTTGATGTTGTAGTTATACCAACAAATAAACCTGTTGTAAGAGAAGATTTTAATGATGTTGTATATAGAAGTCAGAATGCTAAATTTAAAGCAATAATTGAGGATATTAAAGAACATCATAAACATGGTCAACCTGTACTTGTTGGTACAACATCTGTTGAAAAATCTGAGGTACTATCTTCAATGCTAAGTAAGGAAGGTATAGAACATAATGTTCTTAATGCTAAACAACATGAAAGAGAAGCTAATATTGTTGCACAGGCAGGTCAAAAAGGCATGGTTACAATAGCTACTAATATGGCAGGTAGAGGTACAGATATCTCTTTGGGAGATGGTGTTAAAGAACTTGGAGGATTATATATAATCGGTTCTGAAAGACATGAATCAAGAAGAATAGACAATCAGTTAAGAGGAAGAGCAGGAAGACAGGGAGATCCTGGATCTTCTAGATTCTATATCTCATTTGAAGATGAATTAATGAGACTCTTTGGTGGTGATAGAATGAATCTCATTATCTCAAGTTTAGGTGTTAATGATGATATGCCAATATCCCTATCTATATTAGGTAAAACCATAGAGAGTGCTCAAAAAAAAGTTGAGGCATATAACTATGATATAAGAAAGAGTCTTGTTGAATATGATGATGTATTAAATAAACAGAGAGATATTATATATAACATAAGAAGAAAAATTCTTTATGTATATAATAATAT
>CAZJKB010000046.1:0-3855 GCA_964546485.1 uncultured Candidatus Saccharibacteria bacterium
TTATATGAATTAAATAATGCAATTGATACAGCAACAGATAGATTAAGAGAATCTATCATATCACTATGATTAATATATACACTTTGTCCATATTCCTTATACACCAAATCAAGTCCTGAACCTTCATTTCCAAAAACTAATGAATATGGAGATTTATATACTATATCTTTAATATCTATACTTCCTCCAAGCATAAATGGGTAAATATTATGTTCTTTATATTTCCCCCTATACTCTTCAAATGAATCAAAATATTCAATATTCATTTGAAAGAATGCTCCCATAGCAGATCGTATAACTAAAGGGTCAAAAATATCAACCGCAGGTTTAATAATAGCAAGATTATTATGTTCAAACCCCTTCATACTTCTAATGATAGTTCCTAAATTACCAATATTAGAAGGATTAACCAAAACAATATGATTAGTATTATCTTCTAACTTCATTTCATATTTATTAAATACTCCTAATGCATATGTATTTTCTTTAATAGATACTCTATCTATTAGTTTAGTATTAAATTCATATTTAATATTATATTTTTCACAAAGATCAATAATTTCATCCATACCATCACTCCCTACTCCCTGTTCTTTTAAATATACTATTAATACATTTTCATGTTTATACTTTAGTAGATCTATTGTTGGATATGTACCATAACTATATGAATGTTCAAATTTTTTATTATATCTCTTTATCTTAGGTAAACTATTCATTAAAGTATTTATCTAATATTTTAAATTTAATATCCCATGTATATTTCTTCATTACTTTCTCATAACCATTACTTCCCAATTTATTTCTTAATTCACTATCTTTTAATAGTTTTATTATCGTTTTAGCAATTGTATCTATATCATCAAAATTAACTCTATAACCATCAATACCATCGTCTACTACATATTTCATTGCTTCTATATCAGAAGATATAACTGGCTTGTTATTTATCCAACTCTCTAGATATACAATACCAAAGGAATCACTCTTTGAAACCATACTAAATACATCTCCTGCATCAAAAAGATCTCTTTTCTTTTGATCCAAGATACCATTAATTAATATTACCTTTGCTTTAACATCTTTTGGAACTGAATTATAGAAGTTTTCAAATTCACTAGTAGTTGGTCCTGCTAATACTAATCTAATATCATCATCCTTTTTCAAGACTTGTTCAAAGGCTTTAACTAAATTAAATACACCCTTAACAGATGTTCTTGCTCCAACATAGAATATAATTTTTTCATCTTTTGATATATTCCATTCTTTTCTAAATCTATCACCATTACCACCAGAAACTTCTTTTGGATATATACCTAGCCCTACCAATTCAAGCTTACTCTCATCAAAATCTATCTTAATTTTCTTTCCAAAAATACTATCAATAATCTTGAATATTAATGCTAATCCTTTCATAATATACGAATTAAGATATGCAGCAATTTTATACACTATCGAAATATTATCAACGAGTAATACTTGTTGATTAAGTATATTATCGATAACAAGACTATTATATGTTCTATATCCTTGATATTTTTTCATATAATTAAGGATTTCATCATATTCTGCTTGTGTTTGCACAAAAACTTTATCTGCTCTATTAAAGAATGGAACAACCCTTGGGTGGTAGTATTTATCCTCTGCAGAATAGTTGCCTTTAACACCAACATGTTGAAAAGGAGTCATGTATAATTTTGCATTACATTTTCTTGCAATCTCCATTGCAACATAGTGAATACTTGAATATGGCATACATGATACATGTATAATATCATAGTCTAATTCCTTACTATTAATCTCTTTGTACATATCTGGTATATATGGAGGAAATGATATTACCTGTAATTTCCAATTCGGAATATGTGACAAAATATATCTAATTCCCTTATTTATCATTGGAATATCTGTAATGAAATTCGATACTTTAAACCTTCTCACCCTCATTCCATCAACTATTTCATTTTCTTGTATTTCAAACTTTTTTCTACCACTATCCCAAAGAGAATCTGGATCATCTGCATCTGTTGTCCATACTTCAACCTCATGACCTTGATTAAGATTATGCTCTGCAATTGTCTTTACAAACAACTCAGCACCACCTAGTGCAGGCCAATATCTTTGTGATATATGAAGTATTTTTGACATATAATTAGTATATCATACTACCTCACCTCTTTTTTATACTCAACATATGAGTATAGTACAAGAAGAATGTTTAATAGAATGAAGATAAACAGGAGGAGGAAGAAAATAGAGAAATGAAAAACTCCAAGAATGAATAGAATTGAAAATATTCTATATACTTTACCCGCAAATTTATGAGTAACATCCCAAACCCTATCACTACTCATAGTCCATGGTGTTCTAATTCCGATAAACCAGTTAGGTTTAGCTTTAGATATTAACCCACTAATGGTAAACATTAGATATGAAAAGCCCAATGAGAAAAATATATTAACAGGTATTTTAATATCTAAATTCCAAAGAATAGTGAATACTTGAATAACTAAAAAGAATACTTGGAATGAAAAAATCATATTAATATACTCATCAAAGAAACCATCAATATTCTTTATCTTTGGATCTGTTTTTGGAATGAAATATAGAATGAATGTTAAGAGTAATAATAAGACTGGAAAGAAAAACAAACCAAATGCCTTAGAGGAAAATCCGTCAGCTTGACCACTAAAACCCCAATGGGTAGCAATAGTATCTGGGAGATAAAAATAGAAAACTGTCGAGAGAATTATAGTAACTATTGGTATAAACAATAGTTTATATTCATTAATAAAGTTTTTCATAATTAATTATACATCAAATACCATTAAGTTGCTTCAACATCCAAAGTATCAACCCACTATTCCAAGCAAATGGACCTTCTGATTTATAAAACAGCCTATTTGTTGGTTTAAAATCATAATCATAATTTTCATATACACAATTATCTCTAATAATAATCTCATTTAATCTATTTAATTGAATAATTGCATCTTCTCTTCTTTTTAATTTTAATAGAACACTAATATATAATACCCAAGGTTGTAACCAATATATACCATTATGATAATCAGGAACACCAGCAAGATAGTTATGTATAGGTATTAAATGAATGGGGTATTTAGGGTAATTTGATCTCATACCAAGATCTAGTAAACAGTTCTTTTCAACTTCCTTTATAATACTCATATTTTCCTCTTTTGTAGTTATATCAAATAGTATGGCTAACATGTTTGGATGAACTGCTAAATAGTCCCTCCTCTTTCCATCGTTATAATCACTAAAGTATTTTCCATTCCATAAATTTGTATATAACTGTATTTTGAGTTTTTCATAATACTTCTCATAATCATTAATCACATCTACATCAACAACTCCACGATATTTCTTTAATATTTCAATAAATCTTTTAATACCAGAGAGATATACAATATTTGTATATAATACATAACCTTTTTTTAGTACTGCATCAGCCCATTCACACAAGTACCCCTCTTTTATCAACCCATCATTAAATCTCTTTCGATAAAATTCAATAGATTTCATAACTGTATTCAAGGAATCTTTTAATACATTAATATCACCTGTACTTAAAACATATTCACTTTGTATTAATATGTATGTAGCACCCCCATCATATACAGTATGACCAGATTGAAATGATCTAAAATCAGCAACTGGAGATTTTAACATCTCAGGTTTTCCAAAATATTTTTTAAGTGTAACCCTAGATCTTCTAATTCTATATGGAATTAAACCATCTTCTCTCTGATAATTAGAGAATGTTTGTAATGTAATTAATGTATCTTTAGATGAGATATCACCTAAACATGCAAAAAGACTATCTCTTGCCCA
>CAZJKB010000046.1:3955-5626 GCA_964546485.1 uncultured Candidatus Saccharibacteria bacterium
CTTGCATCTGCAATCTCTATATGATCAAAATACTTACTTAATCCATGACTCTCTAATTTAAAATATGTCCAATCCTTTAAAGCATGAGTAACTAAACCAAGTGTAAATCCTTTTTCTTTTAAAATATCTAGTGTCTCAATCACACCTTCCTTTAGTTCTGGAACATCTTTAAGAACCTTATCCAATAGCTCTGATACTTTCTTTTGTGTTTCACTATTTAGATTTAATTCTTCTTTTAAAACATCTAAAATATAAGGCCAAAGATTAATAAAATCTACATGAAATTTCTCATACCCCTGAGTATGTATCCTTTTATATATCTCAGTTATCTCTTCAAAACTCTTCCCTGTTTCATTAACTAATAGATATTTCAATGTATTAATATTATCCCTAAACACCTTATTTGTATTTATTAATGTGTCATCAAAATCAAATAGTATTAATTTCATAATTAACAATCCTTACATGTATTTAAATTATATCCATTACTTGTCCAAGAGAGAATTCCTCCAGTCAAATTTGTAATGTTTTTAAAACCCATCTCTTTCATTATATTAACAGTTTGTCCACTCCTATTTCCACTTCTACAATACACATAATACTCTTTCTCTTTATCTAAATCCCCAATACTCTCTCTAAAATTACTATTCTCAAAATCTATATTAATTGCACCAGAGATACTTCCTTCACTAAATTCTTCAGGTGTTCTTACATCAATTAAAACAATATCTGAATTGCTATCTATATCTTTCTTAAAAATAGATGCACTTACATTCTTAATGTTCACCTCCTCCTTTACCCCTCCATTATTACCATTAAAAGATAGTAATACAATTAGAATACCAAAGAATATAACAATAATGAGAATAAATATAATCATAGATCTATTCATAAAAATAAATACACTATCCTGGTTGTTCATTATATAGCTTGATTCATCAGATAATTTTTCAGAATTATGTGCTTTTTGCCACGCAAGCAAATCCTTATCAATTGAAATAGTAATAAAAACTATGTCTTTCCCTAAATATTGCCTTTTTAGTTCACGCATCGCAGGCATCTCCCTTCTACAAGGGACACACCAACTGGCCCAAAAATCTACAAAAACAAGCTTGCCCTTGAACTTCTCAAGAATATCCTTTTCAGATATCCCAGACTCATTTCCTGTTTTCGAAATATAAGTATTCTTGTTTGTTGTTGTCACAAAATACTCTGATTTACTGTAACTAGATGCTATGGCTTTAATTGCACTAGCATAATATTTATTTTTTAAATGCTTCTTTGAATAATTCAATAGTTCCTTTGTTGTAATAATTTTGTTCTTATACGCTCTGTAAATGATATTAGCACATAAGTAATTATAGCTTATACCGTAAAACATCTTTTTTGTTACACCTAAATAAGATTTCAAGGATTCTTGATCATATACAGATTGGGTATTATGCTTATATGACATTATTTGACTTAACAATTCCCATAAATTCCTATAGTTAAAATCAATATCATTCACAGATTTCAACGAATTAAAATAATCAACGAGGTTTGTATATCTAGAAATAAAGACCGTATTTATTGCACTATATTTTTTTGTAGACCAGTAATAATCCAATTCCAATCTTAAGAAATATGATTTTTTAAACTTTTGAAATATACTGACCTGCGTTTTTGACA
>CAZJKB010000047.1:0-5575 GCA_964546485.1 uncultured Candidatus Saccharibacteria bacterium
CCAGTTACAACTAATATGATTGAGGGATTTCATCAACAAATTAAAGACAGAATCCATTCTATACATAGGTTTGAATCATTTACCCATGCAAAGCTATGGATGAATGGATTTATATTAAAGAGAAGATATACAAAATTTGAGTCCTGCAAAGGGAAATTTACAAAATTGAATGGGAAATACCCCCTGCAACTAACAAAAAATCCTGACATTGATTTACCGACCTTTTTCTAATATCCAGGTGACAATTCTGGGACACCAGGTTGTAATTATTCAAAATGGGGTGGAAGATGGGGCTTGAACCCACAACCCTCGGTTCCACAAACCGATGCTCTAACCAATTGAGCTACATCCACCATAATATATAAATAATACTATATATTATACATTACATATATAAAATCATAAAGGATATATATAAACTATATCCTAACCCTATCTGTAGTACTAGGACAATCAAGATTAGGTATTAAAGTATCAGGACTACTAAAGTCCCCTCTAAAGAACTTAGATGAATACACACCATCTCGATCACTTCTATTAGTAAAGCATATGCTTCCTTTCATAGTTTTAAACAATTCTCTATAATACTCGTCTAGAGAATCTTCAGGGACAGATCTCTCAGGATTAATAGTAATAATACCTTTATTTTCCCCCATTCTTAAATAATGAGACATCATAGATATTCTAAGCTCTATAGGAAGAAACTCTCCTAATCTTTCTTTCCTTTGAATAAACTCTGGGTCTTCAAACATAATAACAGGTAACCAACCTTTCTTCTTACAACTATTTAATACAAAATCAATAGCATATCTATGTCCTTCATGCCCTTCAAGACCAGCTACAAACCATAAAGCAACAATATGTTGCTCGTTAGCATATCCATTATCTATAACACTTAAAATATGATCTGATTCAAAATGGAATCCAATAAGATCATCTCTTTTAAAAGACTGCTCAAAAATATCACTTAAATGTACAGGATCGATAACATTGTATGTTTTCATATATGAGTAGTTTAGTCCACAATATTTAGATAACTCTTTAATCCACCAACCTAACCAATTATTAGTATGTTCTCTTCTAAAATCTAAATTAGGACCAGGTACATTCTCTAAGAAGTGTTGAGCATATTTTAATGCATTAACTATTGTACTAGGAGTATACACAATACCAGATAGTAGATCATTATATGGAAGTTCTGGTAATAATCCTGGGTATAACCAATCTTCAACAGTAAAGAATTGCTTTGGGGCAGAGGCTTCATATTTTTTAACCTCACTCATTCCTAATTATATCACACTATAATTTATATAATTAATTAAGTCATAGTATCACTCATCTACCCTATATAATATCTTTAATTAATTTATATATGTTAAAAATGTATATATAGAAATAAATAACTAATATTCTAGAAATATGTACTATATATACACATAATATAAATAGAGTATACCTAAGGTATATCACCCACTATCCTATATAATTCTCTGTCATACCAATACCATTGATAACTCATATATAAATAATATACGATGTATTTCAAACATAATTTTAGTTACAAAGATGATGGCAATCTCAAATATAACTAAAAGGAGTGGTATTGTTGTACCTTTTGACAGTACAAAGATATATAATGCAATTGAAAAGGCATTCATTGCAACAAATACACAATATACTCCTAATATAATTTCGGATATTTTAGAGTTAGTACTCAAGGATTTAGAGAGTAGGTTTTCAGAAGATATAATTCCACATGTAGAGAATGTTCAAGATATTGTAGAAAAAAGTATCGCAGACTCTGGATACTTTAATGTATCTAAAGCATATATATTGTATAGAGCACAAAAAGCACAAGAGAGAGCAAACGATGGAAATATCAATGTTATAAAAAGAGATGGAACACTATCAAAATTTGATATAAATGAAATAGAGAATATATTAAATACATTAGATAATGAAAGTACTTTGGATAGGGATAGTATATATAGTGAGGTTAAAAATGCAATATATGATGGTATTGCAACAAAGGAGATAAATAAATTAATAATATTTTCACTAAGAGCAAGAATAGAGAGAGAACCAAAGTATTCAAATATTGCTGCAAGATTTGTATTTAATGAGATATATAAAGAGATATTGGGATTAGATGAGAGTAATAAGGAGTTTGAGAGTAGATATAGAGAGAATTTAATAAAACAAATAAAGCATGGAATAGAAGATAATAGATTGGATAAAAAGATGTTAGATTTTGATTTCAATGAACTATCAAAAGCACTTGATCCAAACAGAGATAAGCTATTTGAATTCTTAGGAGCTCAAGTCATTGCTGATAGATATCTACAAAGAGATAGTAATGATAGAGTGTATGAACTACCACAATATTTCTGGATGAGAATAGCAATGGGACTATCACTTAATGAAAAGAAAAGTGAAAGGACACAAAAAGCAATTGAATTCTACAATTTAATATCTCAAATGTACTATGTACCTTCCACTCCAACACTCTTTCATGCTGGTACAACACATCCTCAAATGTCCTCCTGCTATCTTAATACAGTACAGGATGATCTAAACGATATATTTAAAAACTTTAGTGATAATGCACAACTATCTAAATGGTCAGGAGGAATAGGAACTGATTGGACAAATGTAAGAGGAACAGGAGCATGGATTAAATCAACAAATGTAACTAGCCAAGGAGTGATTCCATTTCTAAAGATATTTGATTCAACAACAGCAGCAATAAACAGGAGTGGAAAGAGAAGGGGGGCAGCAGCAGTATACCTTGAAACTTGGCATTGGGACATCGAGTCATTCTTAGAATTAAGAAAGAATACAGGAGATGATAGAAGAAGAACACATGATACAAATACAGTGAACTGGATACCAGATCTATTCATGAAAAGAGTCTCAGAGGATGGAGATTGGACACTGTTTTCTCCAGACGAAACCCCAGACCTACACCATATATATGGAAAAACATTCGAAGATAGGTATACACAATATGAACAAGATGCAAAAGAAGGAAAGATAAAGCTGTTTAAAACAATTAAAGCTAAAGATCTATGGAGAAAGATGATAACCATGCTATTTGAAACAGGACATCCATGGATGACATTCAAAGATCCAAGCAATATTAGATCTCCTCAAGACCATGTAGGTGTAGTACATAACTCCAATCTATGTACAGAAATTACACTTAATACATCAAAAGATGAAACAGCAGTATGTAACTTAGGCTCAATCAACCTCCCAAGGCATATTAAAGATGGAAAATTAGATTATATACAACTTGAAGAAACGATAAAGATTGCTATGAGAATGCTAGACAATGTAATTGACCTCAACTATTACCCAACGATAGAAGCAAAAAATGCCAATATGAAACATAGAGCAGTAGGACTGGGAATCATGGGACTACAAGATGCACTATATCTTCTTAATCTTCCTTTTGAAAGTGAAGAAGCAGTAAAATTAAGTGATACACTACAAGAATATATCTCATATAATGCAATATCATCATCTAGTGATCTAGCAAAAGAAAGAGGAGAATATTCAACATTTAAAGGCTCTAAATGGGATAGAGGAGTATTTCCCCTTGATACGATTAAACTCTTAGAAATTGAAAGAGGTATATCAACCAATACAGATATGAGTTTTAAATTAGATTGGAAAAAATTGAAAAAGAAAGTTAAGAAATATGGAATGAGAAACTCTAACACTCAAGCAATTGCTCCAACAGCAACAATATCAAATATATCTGGTTGTCTTCCAACTGTAGAACCAATATATAAAAACCTATATGTTAAATCTAACTTTAGTGGTGAATTTACTGTAGTTAATGAATACCTAATTAATGATCTTAAGAAATTAAATATGTGGAATGAAGAGATATTAACTAAAATTAAATACTATAATGGAAGTATTCAACAGATAGATGAGATACCTATAAATATTAGAGAAAAATATAAAGAAGTATTTGAAATAGATACCATGTATATATTAAAACATGCACAAGCCAGAGGAAAATGGATAGATCAATCACAATCAATTAACATATTTACATCTACAACATCAGGACAAGTACTATCAGATATATATATGAATGCTTGGAAAATGGGCCTTAAAACAACATACTATCTTAGAACACTAGGAGCATCAAATATTGAAAAGAGTACATTAGATATAAATAAGAAATATGAAGAGAAGAAAGAAATAATAATAGAACAACCAAAAATAGAATTAACAGAAGAAGAACTGAAAACAAAAGTATGTAGATTAGATGATCCAACTTGTGAAGCATGTCAGTAATAAGAATAAGTGATGAAAGAAAATTAATTGGTCAAGATTTAATAAATGCATTCTCAATTTATGAGAGTCTTAATCTAATGCTTGATGCATATGCAATATACACAACAGAAGTACGAAGAGGACTTATGGTAGGTCATCAAATATCAGTTCTATCAAGAGCACCACAAACAGGGCTATTGATTGCTCAATCAATATCTCGTCAAGAGTACTATCTCCTACATGAAGATAATGTGGGAGAGTTTTAATTAAATTAACATATAAAGATTATGAAAAAACAAATATTAAATAATACAAAGACAGATCCAAATAAGATATTACCTTTTCAATATAAATGGGCAAGAGACCATTATAAAAATGGGGTAGCAAATAACTGGGTACCAGAGGAAGTTAACATGCAAAAAGATGTAGAACAATGGAAGAGTAAAACAGCATTAACAGAAGATGAGAGAAGATTAGTAATGTGGAATATGGGATTCTTTTCTACAGCTGAAAGTTTAACTGCAAATAATATTGTATTAACAATATATAGACATATAACTAATCCTGAATGTAGACAATATCTATTAAGACAAGCATATGAGGAAGCAGTACATACAGATACATTCATATATTGTTGTGATACATTAGGACTTGATCCAGAAGAGGTATATACAATGTATAACAATATACCAAGTATTAAAGCTAAAGACGATTTTGTAATTAATATGACAAAATCTATACTTGATCCTAGTTTTGAAACAATTGGAAAAGATAATATACAGAGATTTGTACATGATCTAGTTGGATACTATGTAATTATGGAAGGACTTTTCTTCTATGCAGGATTTGTAATGATGTTATCAATGTTAAGACAACAAAAAATGGTAGGAGTAGGGGAGCAATTCCAATTTATTCTTAGAGATGAATCAGTACATCTTGCATTTGGTAGCGATCTAATTAACACAATTGTTGATGAGAATCCAATAATATGGACAGAAGAATTCAAAAAAGAGATAACAGAAAAAATACAAAAAGCAGTAGAACTAGAAGTAGAGTATGCAAGAGATACATTACCTAAAGGAATACTTGGACTTAATGCAAATACAATTGAAGAATATGTTAAATATATTGCAGATAGGAGATTAGAAAGAATTAGATTACCTAAAGTATATGATGCTAAAAATCCATTCCCTTGGATGAGTGAGATAATAGATTTACCTAAAGAGAAAAATTTCTTTGAAACAAGAGTAACTGAATATCAGACAGGTAGTTTAGAGTGGTA
>CAZJKB010000048.1:0-4084 GCA_964546485.1 uncultured Candidatus Saccharibacteria bacterium
AAATTAAATATTACATACCTATGAAGGTAAATAATATATTTATAATCTTAGGAGTATCCTTAGTTATTATACTAGGTTTAATACTCTCTTCTTTCTATACAATCCAATATGGAACAATTGGTGTTGTAACAAGATTTGGAAAAATAGTGGGTGATCCAGTACAACCAGGTTTACATATTAAAATACCTTTTGTTGATAATGTATTAACATATAGAACACAAAAGATTATATATGAAACTCTTTCAAGTGATGTATATAATTCTCATCAATCGAATGCCGATTATCAAGACTATGCTGTTGATACTACAACCAAAGATGGACAACAGATATCAGTTAGATATAGTGTTAGGTTTTCAATAAATCCTGAAAAGGTTAAAGAAGTAGCTGAAACATTAGGTACAGAGGAAGAAGTAGTTGATAAAATTGTAAAGACTGATTCGAGAATATGGGCAAGAAATATGCCAAGAGAATATTCAGCAATAGATCTATACTCAGGAAATATACAGGCTGTTTCAGAAGCAATAAGTGAAAAACTAAAACCTAAATTTGAAGATAATGGTCTAATACTTGATGAATTTGGTATAAGGTCAATTATGTTCCAACAAGATTATGTACAAGCAGTAGAACAGAAACAGATAGAAAAAGAAAGAATTGCTACAGAAGAATTTAAAGCTCAACAAGAGGAATTTAGAAAGAAAGCATTAATAACAAAGGCTGAAGGTGAAGCACAAGCCCAGAAACTACAACAACTAACTTTGAGTAAGGAATTAATTCAGAAATTATACATTGAAAAATGGAATGGTATATTACCTGAAGTAATGACTGGAACAAATAGTAGTTTCTTAATTGATCTTAAATAGAAATGATAAAGGGGATTCTTTTTGATTTAGATGCTACATTATGTAACTCAGAGGGTGATGCACATAGATATGCACTAAACATGCTATATCAATCATTTTCTAAAGATTATGTAATACATCAAGATGATTTTAATAGCCTATACAAAGAAGCTAAGGCTCAAGTAAAGAGAGAACACATAGGGACTGCAACTTCTCATGAGAGATTATTATATATTCAAAAGATGATAGAAAATTTAGAAGGAACAGTATTACCTGAAAAAATTCTTGAATACTATCATGTATATTGGGATAATTTAATAAATAATCTTCAGCTGTTACCAGAAGTATTAGATGTACTAAAAGAGTTAGATAAGAGGGATATAAATACATGTATAGTTTCTAATTTAGGAAGTTATGTTCAATTTAGAAAATTAAAAGCATTAAAAATCACTCAATTTATAGACCATTTAGTAACTAGCCAAGAAGCAGGTGTTGAAAAACCTCATCCAGGTATATTTTTGATGGGACTGCATAAGATAGATTGTAGACCCCAAGAAGCACTAATGGTTGGAGATATGCTTGAAACAGATATAGAAGGAGCTAAGAGTATAGGAATGCAAACAGTATGGTTTCCAACATACAGTGGGAAACAAGATCAAATAGTGACAAATAGTAATAAACCTGACTATACTATATCTAGTTTTTCAGAATTATTGAAATACATTTAAATTATAACTGCCATATATTATGCAAATTAAGAGTGTAAGAGCTATTGAAATACTAGACTCTAGAGGAATCCCTACGATATCAACAAAAATTATACTAGACGATGGAAGTATAGGTGTATCTGAAGTTCCTTCTGGTGCTTCTACAGGAACAAGTGAAGTCTTAGAAATAAGAGATGGGGATAAAGCAAGGCATAGGGGTAAGGGAGTAATAAAAGCAGTAGATATTGTAAATAATGATATTTCTCCAAAGATCATAAATAAAGCATTTAATACTCAAGAGGAATTTGATAATTTCTTAATTGAACTAGATGGAACTGAACTTAAAAGTAATTTTGGAGGTAACAGTATTCTTTCATTATCTATGGCATTTTGTAAAGCAAGTGCAAAATCAAAAGGGTTAGAACTTTATGAATATATTGCTCATATATATACCAAAGGCAATTACACAAAAGAATTCTTTAAGATGCCAAAGAATATGATACTCATAATGGAAGGTGGATTACATGGAAATTGGGCTACAGATTTTCAAGAATTTATGGTTGTACCTGATATGTATCGATTACCAAAGATACAGGATAGAATAAGGGCTGGTGCAGAGATATTCCATGCTACGCATGACATTTTAGAAGAGAAAGGATATGCAAGTACAGTAGGCTTTGAAGGAGCATTTGCACCTAAAGAATTAAAATCAAATACTGAAGCAATAGAGATAATACTACAGGGAATAGAAAGAGCAGGATATCATCCATATATAGATTTTACAATTGCACTTGATGTTGCAGCATCTGAATTCTTTAATTCTGAAACAAATAAATATGAATTAAAGACAGAAGGATTAGCACTAAATAGAGAAGAATGGTTAGATAAACAAATAGAATGGTTTAGTAAATATCCTATGTTTTCAATAGAAGATACATTTGATCAAGAAGATTGGAGTGGATGGCAAATGTTAAATAGTAGAGTTGGAGATAAATATCAAATAGTTGGAGATGATTTATTAACTACTAATGTAAAGAGAATAAATAAAGGCATAGAATTAAAAGCAATGAATGCTGTATTAATTAAGCTAAACCAAATAGGTAGTGTGACTGAAACATTAAATGCTATTAGATTAACAAAAGAACATGGTATGCAAGCAGTCATATCTCATAGAGGAGGTGAGACAAACGATAGTATGATTGCAGATTTAGTTATAGGTACAGATGCAGATCAAAGTAAGTTTGGAGGTCCAGATAGAGGTGAACGACTAGCTAAGTATAATAGATTACTTGAAATAGCTGATCAATTAGGATTGTAAAGATATTAGTATGAATACTCTTTCATATATACCTTAGAATCTGATGTAACCATGTAGCTATTCACATTATCATAACCTTCTTTGATATATCCATATGATGAGTAACAATTTTTCGGTGAGATATCAGTAATATAGAAATCTCCATTGATAGAACCTTCAGGATTATCAGAAAACTGTCTTTCTACTAAAGAACAGTCTACTTTTCCATATTGATATTTTTCAATTAATGAATTAGTGAATTCTTCTGTAGAAATAAATGATATATATAATGTATAACCAACCTCTTCTTTTAAATCAGCCTTAATATCAGAAATACCCTCTGGTACAGTATCTTTAATATATGTTTTAAATATCTTTTCCTCCTTTGTTGATAAAGAATAATCTATACCACCTTTATCCATTACATACCAGCCTAAGAATATAATAAAACCAATCATAATGAGTATTAACAATCCTTTGAAAAAGTTCATATAAGTAATAATAATATTAAGTATATTTAAATATACCATATTACTAGAGAGAGAGTCTTGGATTTCTATCAAGTTTTGAAATTTCATCAATATCAACTATTGCATTCTTAATATTGTAGTATCCTGCTAGAGCTATCATTGACGCATTATCACCTCTATGCTCTGGTTTTGGATAATAATAATTAAGATTTAACCCTCTTACTTCTTTACCTATGCTTTTTAATATATATTCACTTCCAAAAACACCACCTCCAACAAGTACACTTTTAACTTCAGGATATTGCTTAACAGCTTTAGTCAATTTTATTCTTACTGATTGATATATACTTTCTACAAATGCTCTACAAAAATCATATATCCAATCTTTGTCCGAATTGTATACTTCTCTTAACTCCTTAACTTTATACAAACAAGCAGTTTTAAGACCTGAATAACTAAAATTAAGATCATCTGTTTTAGCTAAAGGTATAGGTAGTTGTATTACACCTAACTTACCTCTCTTTGCAAATTCAGATACAACAGGTCCTCCAGGATAACCAAAGTTAAGCATTCTACCAACTTTATCAAATGCTTCACCTGCTGCATCATCAAGTGTTAATCCAAGTTTTTTATATTCCCCTATTTGCTTTACATAAATGATTTCAGTATGTTTTCCAGACATAAGAAGCCCTAAAGCTGGAAAACTATTTTTTAATTGTTCATCAGTTACCAATCCATTACCATTTCTATTTAATACTAAACTAGATAATA
>CAZJKB010000048.1:4184-5561 GCA_964546485.1 uncultured Candidatus Saccharibacteria bacterium
AATATCTTTCTCCCCTGAAGTATAGCTATACTAGTTTCATCACAACTTGTATCTATTCCTAGTATTATTGGTTCTTTAATTTGATTCATACACCTTTATTCTTCTAGTATTTATATCTATATATTCAAAAGATACTTTATATATCTTTCCTCCTAATTCTTTAACTAAATTCTCAAGATCGTTATAGTACTTATCTGCCCACTCTATCGATATTATATCATTATTAACTAAATATTCTTGTAATCCTGAATTTAAAAACTCATTCTTATCACTTAATCTCCATGTATCCATATGTATAAGTTTCCTATCTATTCCATCATTATATAAATATTCATTAATTATTGTATATGTAGGAGAATTAACTATATCTACTACATTTAATAGTTCACCTAAGCCCTTAGTAAATTGAGTCTTACCTGCACCTAACTCACCACTTAATGCAAATATTAATGATCCATTATCATGATTATCAATAATCTTTTTACAAATATTCTTTGCACTTTGTATTGTTTCTTCTGGAGTATTAGTTATTATCTCTTCTATTAATTTTGACTTCTTTATTGCATCTTCAAACTCTATCTTTCCATCTCTAAGTACTTGAAGACTATTCATTGTGGTATCAAGTACAGTTGATGGAATATTCTTTGGTAACTCTCCATAATCTATTATTAAATCTATATATTGTTCAGATTTCTTTGGAGTATGTTTCAGAAGTGATTCAATACTATATGCAACAGGTTTATACGATACATTTGCAGATGTTGCAGTAATTGGTGTACCTAATCCATTAACAATATCTATTGGTACTTTATGATCAGGTATTCTCACACCAACAGTTTTCCATTCCGATTCTACTCCTTTAGCTACAACTCCTTTACTTTCAGACACAACCGTTACAGGGCCTGGTAAATAGTTATTGTATACATTAAGTGCTATATCATTTATATTTACATATTTCTTTGCCATCTCTATATCTGTAACAGCCATTGAAAATGGTTTTTGTCCTCTAAATCCTTTATATTTATATAGTTTATCTACAGCATCTTGATTTAATACATCAACCCCTATTCCATAGCAAGTTTCTGTAGGGTATATTACAGTACCTCCAGATTTAATTACATTTATTGCTTCTTGAATAGTCTCATTATAATTTTCTTCATTTATTTTTAGTATTTTCATACTTGTATTATACTATATTAATAACTTTATCATATATTATACTATGGATGATTGTATATTTTGTAAGATTGTTAATGGAGATATACCTAGTTTTAAGATACATGAAAATGAAAACTTCCTAGCATTTTTGGATATTTCACAATTTACAAAAGGACATACATTAGTGATTCCTAAAAAACATTTTAGATTCATTTGGGA
>CAZJKB010000049.1:0-3467 GCA_964546485.1 uncultured Candidatus Saccharibacteria bacterium
CTCCTCCACTTTAAATACATCATATGGTTGTTTATCTACCCTATCCCATTCTATTAATCTTGGAAATCTTAACGAATATCCTTTAGCTATATCATTACTAGATCTATTCTTTGATATCTCATCAGCACTAACAGTTACTACAACCTCAGGATATACCCATATATCAGGAATTAATACATCTTCACAAACAACATTCTTTGGCTGCTTATCTACTTTAATATTACTCAATCTTTCATAAATAGTTTTTAATTGATTATCAGTAATACCAGTACCAACCTTTGTAAACGATTCAAACCTATCTTCTTTTTCATTGTATATACCACAAAGAATTGCTCCTACCCCATACTCTGCTCTCTTTCCAGAACCATAGTAATAGCCTAGAACAACAAGATCTAAAGTATCTACAAGATTACTATCTATACTCTTCTTAATCTTAATCCAATCATAGTCCCTAACACCAGGTGTATATATAGTATCTAATTTTTTAATAATCACTCCCTCTAAATTCTCTTTTATATATATATTAAAATTATCTCTAAGTTCTTTCTCATTATTTACAATATCAATTGGGGATAATTGTAATGATTTTGTATCTGAGATATTTAATTTACTTAGTACTTCAATTCTATCTTTCATACTATATTTAGATACATCATTATTATTTAGATATAGTATATCGAAGATAAAAGAGTTTACAGGAACACCTTCCCTTGTATTATTTACATCATATTTTCTTCTTCTTGTCATAGTATCTTGATATGACATAAACTTCTTATGATTACCATCCCACCCAACAATTTCACTATCTAATACACAATTATTACAGTCCAACTCTTTAACACTCTCAACAATCTCCGGAAACATATCAGTTATATCTTCCAAATTACGAGTATATAGTTTAACAATTGTATCCTCTGTATTATTTTCAAAAATAGATAGATTTGCAGAAGCTTCTCTTTTTATGAAATACCTATTCCAAATACCTATACTTTCACTACTATCATGTGAGTTATATTTATGAATTTGACATCTTAATCCATCATATTTAGGTTGAATATAGAAATCACTAACCATTCTTTCAACTCCCTCCGGAAAAGAAGATACCTTTTGAACTAGCTTTGGAAGTATCGGAATACCAGGTATAATCGAGATATTATCGATTATACTCTCCGCCCTATCACCGTTACTTAAAATCTCTCCTATTAAATAACCGATATCAGTACAATACCCATATGCTCGTTCCAATCTTTCACTATATTCTTTAGTACCTGATAGATATAGGGAAAGAGAATCTATTATACTTTTAATACTAATCCCTAATCTTAGATTACCAACAATTATTCTTAAAAAGTACTTAGCTTCTATACCTGACATCTCTTTAAGCATTAATGATACATTATTCAATTTTCTATTAGCACTCCCATTACCAGTCTCATTAATTATTTTCCATAACCCTTCATACACATCAAGTATTGTAAAAACTGATCCCTCTCTATCAATAATCTGTTCCATCATAGTACCTATATCCCCTGTTTCTTGTCTTAATTTTTCTACATTATGATTTGGATATATGCTATTTAAAACCTTGAGTAGGTTTTTCTCTGAGACATTAAACTCTGAAGCCACAAACATAGGTGAAACTCGACCAAGTAATAGGTAGCCAAGAATTTGAGATTCTTCTATTGATAGAGTTTTATATACCCCAGAGAGTATATTACCCATCTCATTCCTTGAAGAAGTATCTTCAATTTTTTGAAAAATCTCACAAATCTGTTTAAATTTCATACTATATAAATATATATTTAGATGCTTTTGTACTACCTTCTTTCTTTAAAACATTCTTTTTAACAAGGTCTGTTAAATCTCTCCTTAATGTTCTATCTGTTACAGTTTTAAACATTTTTTGAACATCCGATATAGTTACTACACCATCATCTTTAAATCTTTTCACTATTTTTTTCTGTCTCTCATTTAAAGAAGTACCTCTTGGTACAACCCTCACTATTTCCTTTGTATACTTTCTTTTATTCATACTTGCCAAAGATGAAACAACCAGAAGTGACCCAACCCCTATCATAACTCCAGACAATATTTTCATTACATCCATCTCTTTCATACTTATTACTATTTTAATTCTTTTAATGTTTTTCCACTTGAGACATTAACATCAAGAGGAACACTCAATTCTACTACATTTTTTAATGTATTTGAAATATCATTCATAAATTTATCAACCTGATCTATCTTAACTTCAAAAATTACCTCGTCATGAATTTGTAACACTAGGTGAGCAACTTCATTATATTTGTCTTTAATCATATTATCAGCCTTAATCATTGCTATATGCATTACATCTACCTCTCCTCCTTGTATTGGCATATTAACTGCCTCCCTACCTGATGCCTCTTTTATTGCCCACACCCTAGATCTAAGACCCGATATATATCTAGTCCTACCAAACATTGATTGTACCCAACCCTTCTCATATGCTAATTTCTTTGCATTCTCAATATATCTTGCAACACCACTATACTCTTTAAAGTACTCATCTATATATTTTTTAGCATCTAACTGAGAGATACCCAACATTTTTGATAAACCAAATGGTGTTTGCCCAAAGAGAATACCAAAATTAATTGTTTTACCAAATGATCTCTGCTCTTTAGTTACCTGATCTATGGGTACATTCATAACTCTTGCAGCTGTATTTTTATGTATATCTACATTATTTACAAAGTCATGAATTAAAGCACTATCAGAAGATATATCAGCCATTATTCTAAACTCCATCTGAGAATAGTCTGCACCAACAAACATATACCCATCCCTTGCTACAAAACAATCCCTTATACTATCTCCCCATACACCACCAATTGGTATATTTTGAAGATTAGGATTAATAGATGCAAACCTACCCGAAGAACTACCTGTTTGTTTAAAATCAGAATGGATCTCCCCATTATTACTCGTTGCTATTTCTAGCAATGGTAATACATAAGTTCCTAAAACTTTATTCATTTCTCTATACTCAAGTATTTTTGAAATTGCAGGATGGTATGCACTTAGTGCATCTAAAACCTCTTCTCTTGTACTATACTTATTCTTCCCACTTAATATTGTAGGTAGATGAAGTTCATTATATATAACTTCAGCTAATTGTTTTGGAGAATTCAAATTTACCTCATGCCCAATATCATAATATATACCTTTTTCAACAAGAGATATCTTTTCTTGTAGTTCTTCTCTTAATTTATTTAATCTATCAATATCTACTTTAATACCCCTGTTCTCCATCTTTCCTACTATCTTAGATATTGGCACAAGTATATTTTTAGCCACCATTTCAACTCCTTTTCCATTTTCAACACCAATTGCTTTTAACCCACTATATATATACTTTTTATTTTCTTCGAGAATCTCATGACTATCCATCTTCTCTCTTAATATATTATTCAATTGATACATAG
>CAZJKB010000049.1:3567-5512 GCA_964546485.1 uncultured Candidatus Saccharibacteria bacterium
GAAGGGTTTTCCCAACATATTTAAATACTAACGATCTAAAATCATAATCCTTATCTCCAGAAGATAGATAATGGGAAAGAGTAGTTAAATCGAGGGTGTTCAGATCTTCGACAGTACCAAACAGGGAAACAAAATCTTCAAAATTAACAAAACTTGTTTCACATTTTATTGTTTTCATGAAACCATTCATCAAATCCACCTCTTTTTGAAGTTCGATTATTCGCAATTGATCTAAGTTATCCACAATTAATACCAAAACAATATCGAGGTGATACAAAACAACAACATGCTTTGCACCTAAAACCAAATCCTGATCAAACTCTTCAATAAGAGATATGTTATACCCACCCTCTTCTTTTACATCACCAACCACCACATGTTCACTATCATTCATAAACATATCTAATTGATTAATATCATACTCAACTATTCTTGTACTCTTTGGAATCCTACCAACCAATGATTTAAAATTAAATCTTGCAAATATAGACACTAGATCATTCTCATTAAAATCAGATAATACACAATCATTTAACTCCATCTTCATATCAATATCACAAAAAACAGTAGCCAACTCTTTACTAAAATGAGCAATCTCAACACCTTCAATTAATTTTGCTTTATATCGTGAAGGTATGCCTTCAATATTCTCATATATACCCTCGAGGGTATTATAATTTCTTAACAGATCAAGTACTGTCTTCTCTCCCACCCCTTTAACACCAGGTATATTATCAGATGGATCTCCAGCTATGGCTTTAAAATCTGTTACTTGTTCAGGATAATATCCATATTTCTGATATGCCCTTTGCCTATCATATATGACTAAATTCTTAAATCCCCCATCAGGAATTACTGTATATACATTTGGTTTTATTAATTGAAGAAGATCCCTATCACCTGTAACAACATACATCAACAGATTATCTTCTTTCCACTTCCCTTCATTCACCCATTTTGATACCGTTCCTAAAATATCATCAGCTTCATATTCATCCTTTTTAATTATTGGTATATTAAATGCTTTTAATACATCCTCAACTAATTTAAACTGAGATATCAATGATTGATCTACAGGTTTTCTATGTGCTTTATAATCTGGGTACATATTGTGTCTAAATGTTTTCTTCCCACTATCGAATGCACAGAATATGTACTTAGGTTTATACTTATTTAATACTTCGAGTAACATGCTTGTAAAACCATATACAGCATTTGTCTGTAATCCATCAGAACTTTGTAAGGTAGGAGGAAAAGCATGAAATGCCCTATGTACCAATGCATTACCATCAATACCTATTATTAATTCTCTATTATCCATAATCAATTATATACCAGTGAAGTTAAAATAGCAGTATGTATACTCAACTATGAACTTATTACTAATGCACGAAAAATTGGTTCAAAAATGGTTAACGGCAATGACAAAACAAATCCTAATATGTAAACATATTTTCTTTTAGATACATCTACCCTCTCTAGTATATTAATTTGTATCAAACTAATTAAAATTATTGCTATAAACTTAATCCCAAAGCTCATTCTTAAGAAGAACAAACTATCTAAATTATTTCTATAGATTATATTCAAATAAAAAGCTGTAAAAAGATTTGCAAGTGAGTTAAGAAATATTATATTGATTGGAATACTTAAAAGCTTTAACCAACTTCTATTCTTCTGTTTAGCAAAATAAAAGATATATACAGTTGCAAAGATTGTTAATAAACCAACATACAGAAGAGTAAGAATATATATTAAAACATTCGAATATCCATCGGTGGCAAAAGGAAAGATAAGAAGAAATCTACTCTTTATTAAAGATGATATTAAAAAATACACATGTATTATTATTAATATAACAGCTGAATATTTAAATGTGTTCTTATTCATTACTTCTCAAATATAGCATTAAATTCTTCTTTAGATACTTCTTCTTGTTTAAGTA
>CAZJKB010000050.1:0-3085 GCA_964546485.1 uncultured Candidatus Saccharibacteria bacterium
AAATAACTAAAAGGTTATAGTTCCTACAACATTTATTTCCAGTAATAGTATTTAGTAGTATCGTCAAGCCGAGGTTTTTCATTTTGTGAATATTCCTCAATAATATCAGAATCAATACTAAATATTCTCCATTCAGGATCAATAATATCCTTTTTATTTGGCTTACGAACATAATCAACTAAATCTCGCATACAAGCACCAAAATCTATATAGTTCTTTTGTCCATCTATAAGTGAAACTTTATTTGCTCCCCTTACATTTACATACCTTAACTGAACAATATCATCCTCCCAAAAACATATAGGACAAATCTCAAAACTGCCAGGAGGAGAATTAAAAACCATATGACCACAACATGGACAAGTATATTTTTTCATATCTTTACTTCCTATACACACTCTTAATCTCTTCATGCCTAATCTTCCTCTGTTTTAATTGTTCATCAGAAAGTAGAAAGGATATCTCCTCATCTTTAAATCCTAAAAAGAAAATCTCAGGTACAACCTTTATACCAATCTCTTTATATATTCTTTCATAAACAGTCCTAACAACGGCCAAATAGTCCTTTGCAGTAGCATTACCAGCATTAATAATAAAGTTGTGATGCTCAGGATATATCATAGCATCCCCTATTCTAAACCCAGTCATTTTCAAAACATGTTCAACTATATATCCAGTAGCTGTTGTTGGATACCCAAGTTTAATCTTTTGCTCCTGAGTAATATTTGTAAAACAACAACCAGGAGAGTTTCTAGGTTGTATTTTTTTTCTCTTTGCCCACTCCTTTGCAACATACATAGCCTTCTCTTTATCTCCCCTATACATACTAAAATATCCTCTTAGAATAATGTCTTTGGATTTATGGAAAATACTTCTATCATAATCAACAGTTAATTGATCTATAGTTAATGTCTTAATATTACCATCTATATCCATTACATCAACTTTAGTTAATATCTCACTAATGAAATGTGTTCCCCCATGAATATTATTAAATATTGCACCTCCAATTGTACCAGGAATACCCGCATACCATTGAAGTCCAGTAATGCCCTTTTCTATTAAATAGTACAATGCATATTCAAGACCAACACCACTATCCATAATAACCTCGATCCTTTCACAATCACTCTCATCATAGTCTAGATCCTTAAACTCAATACCTCTAAATGTACCCTGAGTATTATCACTATCCCATCTATGCACAAGTTGCTCATCATTTTTATCATTACTAGATTTTTCTTTAATATCCCCAATCTTTATATCCCCTTTAGTATTCATAACAACCAAACCACGAAGTCCATCATCTGAAATAAGGGTGTTTGTACCCCCACCAATAACAGTAATAGGCACTTTATACTCTCTGGCTAAACTCACAACTTTAATTAATTCATCTACATCACTAGGTGTATACAAAATATCTGCAGGACCACCTATTCTTAATGGTACATATTTAGATAATGGTTCATTTAAAAGATATTTTGAACTATCTAATTTTGAAATAAATTCAGTATACATAATATATATTATTTAATTAATCTACCTCTATTTTTGCACCCAGAGAATTCAATGTAGGAACAATATCTGGGTATCTTCTAGATATAATATCAGCATTTTTAATTACACTTGCACCATCGGCAACAAGTGCAGCCATCAACTCTGCATATGCAGAAGATATAATACTACTTGCATTTATACTTGCTCCTTTTAATCTAGAAGGTCCGAATGTCATAATTGTCTTTGTATCTGTAAGTTGAATATTTGCCCTCATCTTTAATAGTTCTTCATATAGAGATAATAACTGTGTTTCATAAAAGAATGAATGAACTTTAATTGTTCCTTTTGCTAATGCTGCAGTAACTACAAATTGCGGTATTAAGTCCATTGGAACACCCATTGGATGTGGTGCATCATATATTTTATCTATATCTCCCTTAAGATTTGGCTTAGCAATCAATTCTTGATTCTCAGGAACAATTATACTATCACCATCTATATGCACATTAATATTTAATTTCTTTAAGTAATTTAATACCTGATACATATGCTCCGGAATAGCATTATTGATTTTTAATCTCCCTCCAGTTATTGCTCCGACCATAATTAAACCTGCAACATCAATATGATCTGATATTATCTTCCATTCTCCACCATTTAATTTCTCTACCCCTGTAATTACCAATTTATTAGAACCAACCCCTTCTATTTTTGCACCAATACTATTTAAAAAATTACAAACATCTTGAACATGTGGCTCACAAGCAGCATTATGAATTATTGTAGTTCCCCTTGCTAATACAGCAGTTAGAACAAGACTTTCAGTACCAGTAACAGAGGCCTCTATTTGATATATATTAGGATTACCTTTCAATCCTTTTGTCGTAAATTTATAAATATTATCTTTATCCATAATACCACCCATCGCAATCAACCCTTGAAATAGAGTATCAACAGGTCTATTCCCTAATTTACAACCCCCTGCTTCATCAACCTCAGCCTTACCAAATCTATGCAAAAGAGGTCCTAAAAACATTAATGCAGATCTTTCCTTTTTAGATAACTCCTTATCAATCACATGATTATCAATTCCTTTACCTGTTAATCTAATACTATTTTTCCCTACATATGCAACTTTCCCACCTAGTTTTCTATATATTTTAAGCAAAACTCTAACTGAAGAACTACTTGGAACATTATGGAAAGTGACAGGTTCGTCAGTTAATGTAGCTGCACAGATTAATGGTAATATCGCATTCTTATTCCCAACAGGTGTAACTTCACCTGATATTGGAAAACCTCCTGTAACTATTAAATTTGACATGAGTATTTATATACTAATATTAGTTATTTCTCTTCTTCTACAATCTGAACTTCAAGTTCACCAGTATCAGATATTGAAACAACTTCATATTCTGTACCACAGACGGGACACTCAATAATATCACCAACAATATATACTCTACCCTCTTCAAGAGGAATATCATTACCACATTCTGTACAAATTAATGTCTTCATAATATACACAATTAAATATTAACTTATAGTTAAATATAACATAATGAAGTATTGATTTGAAGTAGTACAA
>CAZJKB010000050.1:3185-5431 GCA_964546485.1 uncultured Candidatus Saccharibacteria bacterium
ATGAGAAAAGATAATTAACTCATAGATTCCTCACTATCTCAAAGTACATCACATTTCTGATATAATCTATTTGTGAAATATACACCATTAGAAATACTACAATTACAAAATATTAATATATATCTTAAAAGAGAAGATTTTAATGATACAGGATCTCAAAAAGATAGATATATTAGATATTCAATACCTAAATATGTAGAAGATGGAAATAATAAGTTTGTAATATCTTCTACAGGAAATGCATCAATATCTGCTCTAAACTATTGTATCTCTAACAACCTATACCTAACAATATTTCTTTCACCTAAAACACATATATCAAAACTCGAAAGACTATTTCAAAATACAGATATTAAATATACAAATGAGATAGAAATAGATAAAGAGATAGATATAAATGATAGAATTAAATTAGTATATACAAACAAACCTGTATCTGGAGCAATACAGTATGCTAATGAACATCAATATCAACTACTCAGAGGATCTACAGATAAGTATGGATATCAAGGATACATGAATATTGCATATGAATTAATCGAACAAATGAAAGATATTAATATTGAAAATATACTAGTCCCCTGCTCAAGTGGTTCAACAGCACTTGGAATATATAATGGTTTTAAAGAAGCAAAAGAGAATGGAATCATAACTAATATTCCAAGAATTCATGTACTACAAACAACAAGTATTAATACAATATCTAGAATGTATGATAAAGATTATGAACCTACAAATACTTCAATTGCTCAAGCAATATCAGATAAGGTATCACACAGATATAAAGAATTACATCAGATGATAAAAGATAGTAATGGTTTTGGTTGGATTATTTCTGATAAAGAAATACAACAAGCACAAGATATATTACATAAAAATAATATATATACTTCAAATGAAAGTGCTATGTGTATTGCAACAATATTAAAAGCAAAAAGAAATAATCAAATATTAAACAACTCTATCTGTATATTTACTGGGAAGTAGTATTATCTTCAGTATCAAAAATTGCATCTTGAGGTACATTTAAACCTAACAAGCCCAGACTAGAAGAAACGACACCAGTAGCACAGGAAAGAATTGTAGTTTTCAAAAGACTTATATATTCATGACTCTTATACAGAGGGTCTAAATCATTCAATCCATTATAACTAACATATGAAATACCAAGAAGTATAACACCCAAAGCAAGTGTTGGTATACCTACACACCTCATAGCGAACCAAAATGATAAATTAATAGAAGATTTAAATGAATTTTCCATACTACTTAATATAGAAGACAGTTCAAATTCTGAAATAGTATCTATAGTTTCAGTAGTCATTTATAACAATAATATTAAATCAAAATTAATGTATGCCTAAATCTATTTATACTGTAGAAACTGAAAGATTATCTTCATCAGTAATAACAACATCTTTTGGTGCATTATCGGTTACAAATTTCGCCAAAGCTGCACCAATAAAGAGACCTACTATGAAAATGGGTACTTCTGGCTCAATTGGAGTTCTCCAAAAATCCTTTGATAACTCAAATGGTTTACTTGCAATTTCATATGCCGCAGCAAATGCATTTCCAACTGTAAGCCCAGAAAGAGTTGAAAAGAAACCTACTCTGAAAGTATCTTTAATACTTTTGGCCGCCATTGATATTCCCTCAACAGTCAATTTTTGTCTGACTGGCTTTTCTAAAGGCTGAGTCATTTCCTTATTGTATGTATCTGCTTCTTCGAGCATAAATTTAGCAATCACAGAATCTCCTCCAAAATTCATATTGTTATTCATAATATATTTAGACAGTTTAATTTATTACCCCATAGTATATCATTTCCCTACCTTTTCTTCAATATACTACATATCTGATATAATGAATTATGAATATAAATAATACAACAATCTTCTATATCACAAATGATTTTGAAAGATCTTTAGGATTAGAAAAAATACTACCTAATTTCCATATTATCTGTATAGACAATAATTCTTCAATATTAGAATTAAGAAATAGAGGTGTAAATATATTTTGTTTAGAAGAAGAATTAGGAGAATCTAATCCAATATTCAGAAACTCCAACAAGTTATTAAATCACCCAGAGGTAATAGAATATATAAAGAAGAATACTAAAGATATTAAAAATACATATTTAATGTTTTTTAAAATAGCTCCAAATACTGAAATAACTGCAAAGAAATTAGGGTATAAAATAGTAAATAGTAGTGCAAAATTAAATCAGATATTTGAACATA
>CAZJKB010000051.1:0-5337 GCA_964546485.1 uncultured Candidatus Saccharibacteria bacterium
GTCTCTTGTTGTGCTTTAAGTTCTGGATTATTCTTGATAGCATTTGTAAATAATACATCTAATAATCCCCATAATCCAAGGATTATAAAACCTAATATTATGAAATTAAGAAGTGGTGATTTATCTATAAAAAAATATAGAATAGGAACAACAAACAGTATTAATATTCCTCCCATATTAGGTGTACCGTTCGTTTTCTGTGTATTCATAATCTTATTAAATAGGCTATTATCACCAACTGCACCTTTTAATTTGATTTTTGTTACTTGTACAGTTTGATTTAGCTTATACATGAGATTTATAAATACAGGGGCAATTAGGAAAGAAACAATCAGTGAAATGATAAATTGAATTGTTAATTGTTGGATGATGTTACTCATAATTAGTATTATCTCATTTAGTTCTAGGAATTTCTAGGTCATCTGCAATAGTTTTAAATATATCTATCCATACTGGTACTACTGTACTGAATGAATATGTGTCTAACCCAGGTTCCTCAAGTCTTACTATCATTGACATCTTTGCATTTTCTACTGGAGAAAATCCAACAAATGTGGTATTTGTTCTTCCATCATAGTATCCTGGTCCATCTAGTCTTGGTATCTGAGCAGTACCTGTTTTTCCTGCTACGGAATAATTTGGTAAGTCTCGATTGAATTTAGCTCTTGATTCTCCTTTTCGAACAACCCCTTCCATTAATGTCGCAACATGTTTTGCTGTATCTACAGAGATTGGCTGTGCTAGTAGTTGAGGTTGATATTTAGTTACTGAATTATCATTTTCTATAATTTCAGAGATTATATATGGCTTCATTCTTTTACCTTCATTTGCAATTGTATTTATTGCTCCAAGTACCTGAAGTGCAGTTGCGGAAATCGATTGTCCAAATGAAGTAGTTGCTAAGTCTACTTTTGTCCAGTATTCATATGGTAATAGGTAGCCTGTTTCTTCTTCTTGTAAGCCTATACCTATCTTTTTACCAAATCCAAATTCTTGTAGTTTAGGATAGTAGTATTGGTGTCCTGTCTCAAGAGCGACTCTTGCCAAACATGGATTATTTGATTGCTCTAGCATACCTCCTAAAGATAATTTGCCACTTGGCTGCTTATTCCAAGTGTATATTGTTGCATCAACTACTTTAAGTTTTCCTGTCTCATCATTACATATGTAGTCTTTCTTAACTTTACCTGATTCTAAAGCTATTGCTACAGTTATTGGCTTGTGTACTGAACCATATTCATATACATCCGATATGGCTCTATTTTTAAATATCCAACTATCTGTAGTTTTCCAATATTCATTAGGATTGTATGTGGGATAGTTAGCCATTGCTATTATTTCTCCAGTTTTAGGATTCATTATTATTGCACTACCACTCTTTGCTTGATGTTCTTTGACACCTTTTTCAAGAGCATCTTGTACTTTTTTCTGAATTGTTGGATTGATTGTTAGTTTTATACTCTTTCCATCTCTTGGTAATACAGGTTGGTATTCAGCAGTTAATATTACATTCCCTTGATAATCCTTTTCTTGATATGAAGATGTACTTAATCCTGTAAGATCTTTAAAGAAAAAACCTTCAAGACCATACTGCCCCAGTGGATTTCCATTACTATCTTTACCCATGAATCCGATTATGTGTGATGCTAATGTACCATCTGGGTATACCCTTCTTTCCGTTTTTTCATAATATAATCCTAAGTTCTTTATTATATTACCTTTTGCATCTACAAAGATTTCAGCATTCTCTAATGCATTTTTCTTTTCAGTTGAAACACCTTCTGCAATTTTAATATATCTAAAATCATCTGTTAGTTTTTTTTCTAAATCTGTACTATCAATATTTAATATTGCTGAAACTGTTGTTATATATTTATTTTTTTGTTCAAAAAAAATCTTTCTTTCGTTCTCTTGTGAACTTAAACTGGCATATATAATCCATGCTGGTTGATCTACTGCAAGAACAGATCCATCAGCTGCATAGATTGTACCTCTTCCTGTTGCTTGCTCCTTACCCTGTAGATGTTGTTGTTTTGCAAGTAGTATGAATCTATCATTTTCAAGTATTTGCCAACGAAATGATAGTATTAAAATAGCTATAGCAAATATAGTGAATCCCCAACCAATAATATTTAATGGGTTAATATCTTTCTTTTGTTTTTCATTACTTATTGATAATTTTGCACTATATCGTTTCATAACTATCTAGATGCTTGAGTATATGTATCTTGAATATATACAATTTGCTTACTAGTTACTTTCTGTAGTTTTGTATTTTTCTTTGTTGCATGTTCAAGTGCTGTTAGAGATTTGATACTTGCTAGTGATTGCTCATAGCTCCTGTTTTCTTCTATCAAGGCATTCTTTTCATTATTTAATGCTTGTAATTCTATTCCAAGTGGACTTAATTGGTTGTTAATCATTATCTGACCAATTATGAATATAGATAGAGAGAATATAAATATCATAATGGATAATGAGTATATACTAAGTCTATTCGTTACTTTTCTATCTATAGTTTTTATTTGTCTTTTATATTTATTCACAGGGCAGTGTAAATATTTTATTTAATTTTTCTCTAAAACTCTTAGTTTTGCACTTCTTGATCTAGGATTTCTCTCTATTTCAGATAGTGTTGGTTCTATATATTCAATTAGTTTTCCTAAATTATTCTTTTCTATTTCTTTAAATCTGTTTTTAACTATCCTATCTTCAAGTGAATGAAAAGATATAATACATAGTCGTCCTTTTGAGTTTAAGATCTTAAAAGCATTATCTATCCCCTCTTGTATCGAGTTTAACTCATCATTTACTGCTATACGCAGGGCCTGAAAGACCCTGCGGGCAGGATGATGGCTATCCTCTCTACGAGTAGTTGCCGGCACAACTTTGTAGATAAGACTTGTAAGATCTCCAACATTTTTAATATTCTCTTTTTTTATTGCACTAGCTATTCTTCTTGCAAATCGCTCTTCTCCATACTCTAAAAATAGTTTGGATAGTTGAGATTCATTTAACACATTTATTAAATCTAGAGCTGTAACTCCTAATTCTTTATCCATTCTCATATCTAAATCAGCATCACTGTATCTGTATGAAAATCCTCTTTCTTTTTGATCGATCTGTCTTGAAGAAACACCTAAATCCATTAGTATTCCATCAGCCATAATATTTAGCTTATCAAGATATGCAAAATTACTTTTAACTAAGTGCCAGTTTCCATGGCTCAGTTCTGATGGGTATTTTTCTTTTACAAATTCTATTGCTTCTTGATCTCTATCTATTGAAAATAGTATCCCTTCATTATTTAATCTCTTAAGTATTTCTATACTATGTCCAGCTTCTCCTAATGTGCAATCGATGTATACTCCATTCTCTTTTATGTTTAAGAATTTAATACACTCATCAAGCATTACTGGTATATGGTATTCTTTCATTATTTATTCATATTACTTAATTGATCTGCAATTTTATCACCATTTGCATTTAGATACTCTAATCGTTTTTCCCATAGCTGTGCACTCCATACTTCTACCCAATTAACTAATCCGATAAATACGATATCTTCATTTAATTGAGCATACTCAAATAATGCTGTAGGGATTATAAATCTACCTTGATTATCTAACTCTAATTCTGATGCACCTCCGATTATGAATCTACTAGTGTCTCGAATATTACTGTTTATAAAAGAGCCATTCATTACTTCTCCTGCTATCTTTTCCCATTTATCTTTATCAACAATAACTAAAGAATTTTCATATCCTCTAGTTAGTATTAAATCTGTACCTAACTGTTCTCTAAACTTTTTTGGAAGAGCTGTCCTTTTTCCTACTGTAATTTTATTTCTATATTCTCCAATAATCATATTTGTATATTATCATGGTTCACCATATTTCACCACTCTTCACCAATTACAATATCAAAGGTTAAATCAATAGGTCAAGGTAAAAGATATTACAGGGTATATTATGATTAATATATAACACTACAGGTCTAGTTATTGTTTTGATATCCCTAAAAAAAATCTGTAGGATATGTTGTAAATTTAGTACAAAGATATATGAAAAAAGTTTCAATAATTGGTTTAGGATATGTTGGATTTCCCCTTCTATGTGCTGTTGCATCAACAAAAAAATATGATGTATATGGTTTTGATTTAGATAAAAGAAAGATAGAGAAAGCAAATAATCATGAGAGTACAATACAAGATGAATTAGCAGAGAGCTTAGTAAAGAATATAGAGTATACTGTTTCTGATAATGAAGAGATTTTAAAGGATACCGATATATACATAGTATGTGTTCCAACTCCCATAGATGAATTTCATAATCCAGACTATACTCCTGTTATTTCAGCTGCAAATACAATTTCTAAATATATAAAAAAGGATAGTTATGTAGTACTCGAATCTACTGTAAATCCAGGTACATGTGAAGAAATATTTATTCCAGAACTTGAAAAAGCAACTTCACTTAAGGCAGGTGTTGATTTCCATGTTGCTCATTGTCCTGAGAGAATTAATCCTGGGGACCCTAAATGGAATGTTGTTAATATTCCAAGAAATATTGGATCTACAAGTATTGTAGCAACAAAATATCTTGCTGATTTCTATAGATCATTTCTAACAGGTATTGTCAATGAAATGAATACTCTGAAAGAAGCAGAAGCAACAAAGATAATAGAGAATACATTTAGAGATATTAACATTGCCTATGTAAATGAGTTAGCTAAATCTTTTGATATATTAGGTATTAATCTGATTAATGTAATTAAAGGAGCGAGTAATAAACCATTTGCTTTCATGGCTCACTATCCAAGTTGTGGTGTAGGAGGTCATTGTATTCCAGTTGATCCATATTACCTTATTGAAAGAGCAAAAAAAGCTGGCTTTGATCATAAGTTTTTAAGAAGTGCTAGGAGTATAAATAATAGTATGCCTATGTATACAGTAGATAAATTAGTAATGGGTTTAAATAGTATTAGTAAATCTGTGAAAGGTTCTAATATAGCACTACTTGGTCTTTCATATAAAAAGAACATATCTGATTTAAGAGAGAGTCCTGCACTAGAAATAAAGAAGATTTTAGAGAATGAATATAATTGTGAATTAAGAATATATGATCCATATAATTTAGATATGAGTACACATAAATCACTAAAAGAAGTACTAAAGAATTTAGATGCTGTAGTTATTGCAACTGCTCATGATGAATTTATAAAACAAGATATATCTATATGGAAAGATATACCTGTTATTATTGATGGGCAGAACTGTTTAGATTATGAAAATATAAAGAAGTTTAATAATTATTATGCTGGGATTGGGAGGAATTA